>JBDRNY010000023.1:0-34357 GCA_043810635.1 Microcaldota archaeon
GACTGCAAATGGTTTTGGGAAACCCACACAATGTAATTATGTTCTTGAGTACAATATTACCAATGCAAGAACAGATGATGAAAATTATGTCCGAACAAACACGACTGATTTTTACAGAAATTTAAGCATGAATACATGCATCTATGGAGGGGGAAACTGAGCCAATATTTACCATCTCAGTAAACCTCCCATCTCCTAAACATCATATCAGTATCCCAATCCATAAGTTTCACCCTACTTTCCTTTCTTTTAGCTACTTTCCCCCTACAACCCAGCTTGCAACATCAACATATCCAAAATCATATTGTATTAGTAAACCATAATGCCAAAATGGTTTAAACACATTTTTGGGTGGTTTACTGAAGCAGTAATGTACTAATGCGAGTAGTTTACTGTTGCAGTATTTGTGCTATTTTTGGGCTGCAAAATAGGCCTAAAAAGCAAGGCATATTTTGTGCTGGAAAGCCACCCCTGAGCATGAAATTGGGCAAAGTATGATAATTTACTTCGGAGAAATTGAATTTGAGATGATATTTTTACATTTTTTCCTATTTTTATAAAAAATTATTTGGGCTCTTGCCTTTTGATTGATTTAATTTTGTCAAATGCTTTATCATATGAGCAAATTGTGGAAATTCCATGGGCTTTCATTGTGGCTGCATGCAACGCATCGCGGGATTCAAGACCTTGTGAGGAAAATTCAAGGAAAAATGAAGCAGTTTTTTTATCAACTGGAAGAATGGAGAGGTTGGGCATAGATAATATCCTTTTCCATACTTTTTCTGCTGTTTTCTCATTTTTATTATTGCAAAAAAAGTAAAATACCTCATCCATTACAAGGGGGCTTGTACATGCCTTCTGCTCACCAGTATATATTCTTTTAAGAAAGCGTGCAATTTTTGAATCCTCATCTCTTTCAAAAACCTGGGTAATGAATATATTTGCATCAATAAACATCTGTTAACATCTCTTTTTTTCTTTTCTCTTCAGTCTTTTTTATCATATCCATTACTTCTTTATGAGTGTATTTGGCGCATTCTGCCCTTATCTCTTTAAATTCCCTCATCCACTCTTCAGGATTTTGTTTTTGAAGTTCAAAATCATCTTCTTTTTGCG
This sequence comes from Microcaldota archaeon, assembly GCA_043810635.1. Classification (GTDB taxonomy): domain Archaea; phylum Micrarchaeota; class Micrarchaeia; order Anstonellales; family Anstonellaceae; genus 1-14-0-10-45-29. The sequence continues at coordinate 1,117 of JBDRNY010000023.1, forward strand.
GATTATTTTTATCATATTCATAAGCCAGTATCCGAATAGCTTCGGCTTTGGTGGTGGCTATTCCCTCCTTAAGCATATTATGCACTACTTTCTCGACGATTCCGGAAAATTTGGCATTTATTAACATATTACTACCAATTATGTAGTAAATATGTAGATATTTAAAGCTTTCGAGGGTAGGTTTCCAGTGGAATACTAATAATTTGTTGGTTTTTCTAATTAAGTTTGTTTCAGCTTATATAATGCTTTTTCAACGTGGAATTGAGTACAAAGCATGTTTGTTATCATAGATATTAATAAAATGGCCTAATTCACAACCTGGGTGCCTTAGCTGCTATTCTCATTCTCTTTTACAAAAAAATGGAAATGTTTTGCCCCCTTATAATAAATAGAAGTAACAAAAAATGGGGTAATTCCAATAGTTTGTTGGTATTTCTAATATTCTCTTATCTAAATGATTTGTCATGCTCAGGAGCTTTCACCGGCTTTGCTAATGTGTTTATATGCTCTTCTTCTCGTAATTTTGTTAATGCTATTCGAATAACTTCTGCTTTCGAGGTGGCATAGCCTTGGTTTATATATTCATTAACAAATACAAGCAATTCTCCGTCTAATTTAAAATTTACTATTGGCATTTTATCACCCATTGCACATATCTTGTGTATATATTGTGTAGTATTTGTGTGGATAATATATATAATACTATTGGTTGAAAGGGTGGCCGGGGTGGAATAGGTAGAATACTAATATAGTATTAGTAATACTAATAGTTTGTTATATTATAATAGAATGTTGGAAAAGAAGAGAAAGTTTTAGCTTTGATAAATTCAAGCACTGCATTGATATCTATTAACCTAATGTTAAGAGGAGTGAGATAGCTTGATGCATATTTTGATTCAAATGAAGTGATGTAGCTATGCTGCCAATGATTATTATGATTTGTGTCATAATAAAGTGAAAAATATTGATGGTATTTGCCCAGATTTTTTAAATTTGCAGGTATTTTAATAAGCTTTATTCTATCGTCAAATTGTTGTAAGAATTCAATGTTTTCTTCAAATTTTTTCATAGCACTATATATGCCCCCAAGCTCGAGGATTCTGGAAATTCTTACTGTAAAATTCTCAAATTTTTTGCAATGCTCGTTAATGGGCTTTTTTATATTATAGTAGTCAAGAAAACCTCGAAGAACACTGTCTTGCACTAAAATGCGGGTATTCTTAAGCCGGCTCCAATTTGAAGCATCTCCAATATTTGAAACCTCTTCATCTGATTCCCATATGTCTGAGCGCATTGCATGCACTTCCAGGGCAACTGAATTTATGCTGTATTTTGTAAAGAAATTTCGCAAGATATTTGTTCGCACAAAAAAATCCTCGAAATTTAGGATATTGTCTATAAAATCATTATGCTCAGAGCTATCTTTTACATAATTTCTTATTCTTCCGCATTTTTGCATTTTATCGTTGATACTATAAAGTTCTGTGCAAATATTTTCGTATTCTAGCCTTTTTTCAAGCTCTTTTTGAACCGGAAATACTGCTTCCCGCTCACATGTATGGGGGCCGATTAAGGCAATTTTTTGAAGAGTATTTTGCGGCTTGTTAAAAAGATAAGGCTTGATATATTGCGCACTTTGCGGGGGCAAAACATTTAATGATAAACCCATTTCCGCCATAATTTTATATGGCATTTAGTGTATTTAAATGTATGTTTGTGGTATTATATGGCTTGAATTTATTTACCCCTTAAATTCTTTGTATTTGGAGAAATATTTTTTCAAATTAGCCAAATCCCGCATATAAAATTCTTCTGCATTTGGATGGGAGGTTAATACAGCCTGCCCGCAATCTATCAAATAAGGGCCGCTGTCTGTCATTAATATATTGTATTCTGACAAATCTGAATGCACCAACCCCTTTTTACGCATTTTTTCAATATCTGAAAGTATCAACTGATAATCTTTATTCGGATTTTCGCTTCCAGTATCTGCAAGGGTGGAATATGGAATTCCGTTTTCGCCTAAAAATTCCATTGCCAATACATTATGCTTAAATGCAATGGACTTGGGCGCGCGTATTCCTGCTTGTTCCATTAATTTTAAATTTGAATATTCTTTTCTTGCCCAGGTGAAAATTATGCCGAATTTGCTTTTAGAAGCTTTTTGAAATCTTCTGTCTCCTTCAATATATTTTTGCATATGAAGAAAGGAGGGGGAGCGGAGGCGGAACATTTTGATTGCAACATATCCCCCTTCCGCAGTGGTTCCTCGGTAAATATTTGCTTCTTTTCCCCTTGCAATGCAATAATCAAGAGTGCGGAAAATGTTTTTTCTCATAAATTTCTCTAATGTGAGAAGGGATTCGCGGTCAAACACCCCTTCTTCCAAAGGCCATTCTATTTTGACTATTTTATCCTCCCTTCTGGGGCGCTTTCTCTTTGATAATTTGCGGGCCATATGAGAATAAAAGATTAGAAAATATATAAAGCAGAGCCGAAAAATGAGGGAATGCCTTGGACAATAAAGAGGGGAGAAAGCGGAAGTAGGGGGAAAGATTCAGGCGCACCTGAGCTTCTCTTCGGTCCTGTTGTGAATCTGGTATATCTACCAGGAATCCTACAATGAAGCCGAGGGGAAGCTAGTTAAAGGGGGGAACATGAAGTCGTATCTTTTCATGTACGTCTAATTTAGGGAGATTTTTAAGTCAAATTAGAAAAGAGAATAAGGTATATTAAACTTAAATGCGAAGGTTATTCATGGTCAAAGCTGTATTTAAGGAACCAAGAGTCCTAAAGATACGCCAAGGCGTCTATCCAAAATATGGGGAGAGGAAGGAAGACTTTCATCGCTGGGTCTTGGATAAGGTTCCGGTTAGGTCTTATAAGAGAATACTTGATATAGGTGCTGGTTCTGGAGAATTTCTAGCAAAGGCATTGAATTATTTTGCAGACTCTGATTTTGTTGCAATGGATTTAAATCCAGCTATGTTAAAAAGAGCAAAAAAACTTGCTACAAGACCAATTTCTACTGTATGTACAGATGTGCATCATTTACCTCTCAGTGATAAGTCTATCAATCTAGTTTTTGCTAACCATATGCTATATTACACAGATCCAGAAATATCATTGGCTGAAATAGCAAGAGTAATGGCAGATGATGCGATTTTAGCCTGTACTACCAACTCAAGGTTTAATGTAAAGGAGATTTTAGAACTTCATTCAAAGGTTTTGAGTTTAGATAGGACTTTGAGTCATAATTATTCCTTTGATATAGAGAATGGCCAAACTTTTCTTTCAAAATTTTTTAGTTCAATAGTTTTACATTTATTTACTAACAGGTTGATATTCAATTCTAAAGAAAAATTTATGGATTTCTACTCTGCTTTGTGGATTTTTGTAAATCAATATGGCAATTTAAATCTAAAACTGCCAAAAGCTGTAATTGAGGAAAGAAAAGGAAGAATGGAAACTTTAGTAGCTTCTATTGAATTGCCATTAATTATGGATAAAACTTCGGGACTTTTTATCTCTTCCAAATGATCATTATGAGAATTACCAACTTAACTCACTTTAAAGAGAAGCATGGACTTATCGCTAATGTTATAGGTTATTCTCACCCCTCTGGCTCATATTATGCTTATCCATTATACTTTCCTTCAAGAAAAGGAGATAGACGTTATAGAGGAAAAATATACAAAAGGTTTAAGCGGGAGGACGGCCAAGATCTTAGTATTCTAAAAAGAAGAGGTATAGAAGTTTCTAAACATATGAGCTACCCCTCACTTGTAATTCCCAGAATAGATATTGATGAGGTCTTTAACCCTCTTGAAACTTATACTGCTGAGGTAGAACTTTTATTAAATTCATTCTGTAAGACATGCAGTATAGAACGCAGATATGTTTCCATAGTAGGTTCCAGGGCAATTGATATTGAAGTTCCGACTTCAGATATCGATATCCTAATTAAGGGCCAAAGAAATTGGGTAATATTTCAGGAAGCTATAGGCGAGTTTTTTAGAGTCGCAAACATAGAACTCCCAACTGATGGGATAGTCCTGTCTTATGCACAAAGATATTCAAAATTTCATGAGTTAACACTTCAATTTACTCTAGAAATTTTCAGAGAAGACAGGACAAAAGGCTATTTCAAAGATAAACAGAAAATAAGTTTTATCTTTACCTATGGGGATTCCGAAGTTCCTGAAGCACTATTTAGGTGTGATGCTCCAATTATCAGTAAAACGAGGCTTTTAGCAAGAGTTGCTGATTCATCTAATGGTGCTATGTTCCCGCGCCATTACGTAATAGAGCTAGGTGGCATTAATTTTGATGTAATCACAAACCATTGGTTCTTCAAAGACACTGCAAAAACTGGCGAAGATGTTTTAGTTATAGGCAATCAAAGAGAAGGAAATATTATTACGTTGGATTCTCCAACTGATCGAATAATTAAAACAGGTGGACCATGAGCCCAAATCTTGGTTTTAGTACAGGCTGTTTTTTGCAGTGGAAGCTACCTATCCCTAAATTTATCCGGCTTCTTACTAGGTATGACTTGAATTCATTAGAACTGTCTTTTTTGAGAGAAGAAGAATTATTTTCATTCAGAAACTCCAGTGAAATAAAAAACCTTCTCTCTTCATTTGATTTTGTTTCAATTCATGCACCTGACAAAAGATTCATCAAAAGCCCAGAAAAAGATTTGATTCAAGAACTAAATAAGTTGGCGGATAATCTAGATATAAGGAATTTAGTGGTTCATCCAGATTCATTTTCAAACTTAGATAACTTAAAAGCTAATTTTGAAGTTCTAATTGAAAATATGCCAAATAAGAACAATATATTTGGTAATCTAACTCCAGCCCAGCTGCAAAGTTCTCATTTTGTATTTGACATTCTCCATGCTTTTCAGTCTTCTGAAAAAGATTCAGATATTGATCTATTGGTTAGGTCTATGATTTCAAGTACAAAAGAAGTTCATGCAAGCGGATTTACCAAGGATTTGAACCATTCTCTGTTGGTCCAAAGTGAAAGAGTGGATATGTTTGGAAGCATATTAAAAAAGATTTTTCACTCCAAACCAGATATACATTATATTTTTGAAGGAAAAATAAAACCTAATGACTTTGATTCTATAAAGAAGGAGATAGAATTAATGAAAACGATTTTAGAATAAAAGTACCTCTATGGTCATTCTATTTTGACTATTTTATCCTCCCTTCTGGGGCGCTTTCTCTTTGATAGTTTGCGGGCCATATGAAAAATAGGTAAAAGAAGTATAAAAGCCTTAGATGCCTTTTACTTTCTCTTCAGCGTCTGTATAAAGCATGTAAATATGCACCGGCACAAGTATGAAACCTATGAGGAAATAATTGAGGGTAATTAAGGAAATAAATGCGTGCTCATATTTTTTGATATAAGCATAGCCCGCAGGGCCTAAAATTAAGCCGAGCAATACCGCAATCCATTTGTTTTTGCTGGTTATTTTTAATGCTTGCAAAAGCTCTTCTTCTTTAAACCTGTCTTTTGCCCTGCATTTTATGCACAAATCATATTCTACGCTTTTCTTTTTTCCGCAATCAGCGCAATCTTCTGCCATAAAAACCCCCCAAGTTCTATTCATGAAAAGAAGAGAAATATTAAGAAGGTTTTGTTTTAGATATATCCGTTTCTTCTAAGATAGTCTGCCTGCAAATGGTTGTATCTCCACACAACATCTGCCTTTATGTCTCCCTGTATTGCCCAGGGCTTTATCAATACAATATCCCCCGGGCGCACCCAAATGTTTCGACGTATTTTGCCGGGAATTCTGGCAAGCCTTTCTTTTCCGTCTTTGCAACTTACTTGCAATCTTCCCCCCCCTACTGTTGCCAATACGGTTGCAAGCACTTCTCCTTCGCGAGGAAGGCGCACCCTGATAGGGCCTTCTGGAGGGGCTCCTTTGCCTCTTCTTCCTCCTCTGCCAAATTTGCCTCCTCCTCCTCTGCCAAATTTGCCTCCTCCTCTTCCAGCCATTTATTCACCTTATTTTTACATACAGGCATTTTCCGCCCGCCTTTCAAATTAATTTTACATACAGGCATTTCCTGCCTACCTTTTAACTTTTATTTTACAGGGGAGCGGGCGCCGCATGCTTCGCACACCAGCATTTTTACCCCTCCCTCATCTTTTATTTTTGTGTCAGGGCGTTTGCATTCTTTGCAAATAACATAATATTTTATAAAATTGGAAAGCCGCTCACCCACCTGCCTTTCATATATTTTTCCGTGCAAAATGAGGCGGGGGCCGTCCATAGAAGTGGGAATTGCCAATTCTTTTCCCAAATATTTTGCCAAAAATTTGGGCTCTCTTCTTAATTTCTGGCATATTAAATCAAAATTTGGTATAATAGTTTTGCTTCCCTGAGGCTGCACTATTGCAACAGGAGGCTCGAACCTTTCCTTTGAAAGCATTATGTCAGGAAGGTTTTTTCTTGCGTTGTCAAGTAATTCTTCGTAATCTTTCAACTAATCAACCGTAAAATGCCCGCCTTTTTAGGAGGGTGATAAAATTATATTCGTAGGAAGGGGTATAAAAAGGAGTATGTTGAATTTTAAGCCATAGGCAGGAAAAATAAAAGCCGGGAAAGCGGGAAAATGAAAAAGAAGGGAAAGAAATTGGAATGCTGTGAAAATAACGAGAAGAATGAATGATGTATTGGGGGCAAAAGTAGGAAGGAAGAAATAGGATGTGTGGAAAAAAGGAAAGGGGAGAAAAATGGGGAAAGAAAAGAAGAAAATAAAGGTGCCGGTTATTAAGCCGAAAAAGGAAAGGGACGGGAAAGTGAAATATAAGGAAATGTGCGAGTGTGAATTGGCGGGGGGAATGAAGGAAAAGAAAAAGAAATTGGAAAAGGTGGAGAGGGACACTATAATTGCCGAAATACTTGTAAATTACCCTGAATTGGCCCAAATTTTGATAGATAATGGCTTGTTTTGCGTGGGATGCCCGGCAGCCTCTTTTGAAAGCCTTGAAAACGGGTGCAAAATGCACCAAATAAGCGATGAGAAAATTGACGAAATTGTGAAGAAGATGAATGAAGAGATTAAAAAGATTGGGGGGAAGAAAAAAAGCAGTGGCAGCGGCTGAAGGCTTGAAGGAATTAAAAAGATTGGGAATGGAGAAGGTGGTGATGGAGCCGGGATTGAAAGAGGAAAAAGTTTGGAGAAGCGAAAAAGAGCAGTGGTAAAATGAAGAAAGATGATTATTTGAAAAGAGAATTTTTAGGGCAGGTTGCGTCAAAAAGCAAGCCGTCCGCCCTGAAATCATTGAATAGAATAAAAAGAAAATTTGCATTGCACGGAAAAAGGGTTGTGTTTGTAACCCCTTATTCCAGGATGGCAAAGGAGGAAGCTGAGAAGTGGAATAAGAAGGGCATAAAAGCTGAAATTAAGAGGGAAAGGGATGATAGGGGGAAAACGGTTTATGTTGTATATATTTTTCAATAATATTTGAACGGGGAGATGATTATGGCTGATGAAAAAAGAAGGAAAAAAATATTGAAAGGGGGAAAAACCGAAATTTCTGTAATGCATTCCGGCATGAGGCAGAAATTTGAATTTAATATTATAAGGGAGGAAACTCCTGTGGGCAAAGTGCCTGTTTTGAAAGTTGACAGGTGGATTAATGTTAGTGAATTATTGAGAATTGCTGAGAGTTTGGATTTGCCTGTGGAAGGGCCGGCGGGGAGATTTTTTCCTAAAGGAAAAAAAGCGATTGATTATGCCGGAATGTAATTAGACGCTTTTTTGCGCGATAATATATCTGTCGGCTTTTATTACATTGTATATTTCTTTTTTTGTATTATATGTATTTTCCTCCATATATTCCCTAAAAGTTTTTTCTTCAACTTTGGCTTGTGAATCCAGCATAAAAAAATTCATTATATATCTTATTGCCTCATAGGTTGCAGAGGAGTGGTCTGTTCGCGAGCAGAGAAATGCCATATTTGCATCCGCCAGCTGCATCTGCAAATCATATGCAAAGGAAGTTATGTCGTCGTTTTTGCCGCCAAAATGCTCTATTATGGTTGCAACCTCATTTGAATATCCATATTGCCTGTCTCCATGGATAATGGCAGAAAATATGCCATCTTTTTTAGTGGCAGAATAAGCCTCCTTGCTTAGGGAAACCCAATCGTCGGGAGGGAAGAAATAATGCACATGGTCCATTGTAATCATGTCTGCTTTTTCTAGTTTGCAGTTTGGAAAAGCCTCGCCACTAATTTCAAATTTGGTGCCTTTGATTATTTTTGAGTTTTTGAGCCTGTTTTCAAGGCTTTGCGCTATTCCGCCGTTGCGCTCTATGAGAAATGCTTTTTCAAATTTTGCATTTGCAAGAAATTTTTCTATATAAGGACCATCTCCGGGGCCGATGCAAATGATTTTTCTTCTGTTTTTTAATTTTGGAAATATTTCTTTTTTATAAGTGCGCAACTGAATATCTTTCTCGTTGGTGGTGTTTGTATAAAATGAAAACAGAACCCCGAATTCGGGTGTTTTGGATATGGTATAGCCGCGCTCTGTTTCAAATAAGTTAAAATCAAGTCTTATTTTATTTTCAATTTCAAGCAGCTTCTTTTTTGTTATTGAAAAGGGAGTGGAATTTGTATCTTTCCAGTTTATTTTTTGGTCTGCATGTGTTTGATATTTCATAAAAATACACCTGTAAATGTTTGTTTTGAAAGTATAATATGTATAAAGATATTAAAAGCCTACCATCCCAGCACATAAGCAAATATTAGAGGCACAACAATTGTGGCATCGCTTTCTATCATGTATTTTGGAGTGTCTACATCCAATTTGCCCCAGGTGATTTTTTCATTGGGCACTGCGCCGGAATACGAACCATAGGAAGTGGTGGAATCTGAAATCTGGCAGAAATACGACCATGCGGGCACTTTAACATCCTTGAAATAAAACCCCAAATCCTGGTTGATTAAAGGCACTACGCAAATCGGAAAATCGCCTGCAATCCCCCCTCCTATCTGGAAAAACCCTATTTTATGTTTTTCAGATTCTTTTCTGTACCAATCTATCAATTCAAGCATATATTCAATTCCGCTTTTTACTATGTGGGGGTTGGTAAGTTTGGGTATCATGCCGTTCGGCCTGTCGATTTTTGTCACATCCATATTCTTTTTTATATACACTTCTGCAGCAAATGAATTTCCAAGAGTGGAATCTTCCCATCCCCCTATAAATATCGGGAGGTTTTTCTCCGCCGCCGCAATAACCCACGAATCTTTAGGATCTATTTCATAATACTGCTCAAGCACTTTTGAATTAATCAATTCATATACAAATTCATGGGGGAAATACCTTTTTCCCTCTTTCTGCGCCTTTTCCCATGCCGCAATCATAACTTTGTCAAGCTTAGTCATTGCATTCTCTTCGGGTATGCAGGTGTCTGTCACCCTGTTTAATCTTTTGTCAAACAATTCTTTTTCCTGCTCGGGCGTCAAATCGCGGTAATTTGGCAGGCGTTTGTAATGCTTGTGCGCAACCAAATTAAACATATCTTCCTCTAAATTCGCGCCGGTGCATGAAATTGCATGCACTTTATCCTGCCTTATCATTTCAGCAAGGGATTTTCCCAATTCCGCTGTTGACATTGCCCCTGCCATTGAAATAAACATTTTTCCGCCTGAATCTAGTAATTTTTTGTACCCTTCCGCCGCATCAGCCAATGCTGCAGCATTAAAATGCTTGTAATGAGTTTTTATAAAATTCGTTATTTCGCCTTTTTTTTCCATAAATACCATTTAAAATTATAGAAGTAAATTTTATAATGGTTGTTAAATTTTTTTAAATCTGAGAAATTATTTTTTCAATATTTTCCGCATAAAAAAGCTTATTAGCATGGGTTGCGTTGGATTTTCAGAGAAATTTGCCTGGTGAGATGAAAATGGAAAAAGAAATTGAAATTGTTCCTGCAATTCTCGTAAAAACAAAAGAGGAGTTAATGGAAAAAATAAAGCGCGTTGAATTTGCACCTGTTTTGCAAATTGATTTGATGGACGGAATATTTGTAAAAAATAAAACTATTAGCATGAAGGATTTGGAAAATTTGCCGAAAAATAAGGAAATTGAATATCATTTGATGGTAAGCGAGCCGTATAACTGGATTGATAAGCTGCCTGAAGGGGAGAATAGCATTTTTCAGGTGCATGTGGAATCTGCAAATATTGAGGAATTGGATGAAATTATAAAATTGGTTGATGTGAAGAAAAGCAGGCTTTGCTGGGCAATAAATCCCCCGACGAAAATCGGAATATTGGAAAAAATAGGGATGGGGAATGCATGTGAAATACTTGTTATGGCAGTAAATCCGGGGTATTCTGGGCAGAGCTATATTTCTGAAATAGACAGGAAAATGAAATTATTAAGGGAAAAATATCCTGAAATTATTATTGAAGTGGACGGCGGGATAGTGGAAGAGACTATTCCGGGCGCTGTTAAGGCGGGCGCCAACAGGCTTGCTTGTGCAAGCGCTATTTTCTCGAAAGAAGATGCTGAGGGGGCATATAAAGAGCTTAAAAAGCTAGCAAACAATATATAGACCGGGAGGCTATGGCATTTTTACATATTAAGTCAGTCGAGGAACTAGAATTAAAGGCAAATGATATCAGGCAGGATATCGTCAGAATGCTTGCTAATGCAGGAAGCGGGCATACTGCAGGCCCGCTCGGCATGGCAGATGTGTTTGCAACTCTTTATTTCGGAATTGCAATGCATGATCCGAAAAAGCCGGATTGGGACGGAAGGGATAGGATTGTTTTGTCTAACGGCCATATTTGCCCTGTATTATATTCCACTTTGGCTGAATGCGGGTATTTTGACAAGAAAAAACTTCTTACACTAAGAAAATTAGGCTCGCCTTTGCAGGGGCACCCTCACAGGGGGGAAGTGCCTGGTGTGGAAAATTCTTCAGGCCCATTGGGGCAGGGATTATCCCAGGCATGCGGCATGGCTTTGGCAGGAAAAATAGATAAGAAAAAACATATTGTTTATTGTTTGACAAGCGACGGGGAGCATAATGAAGGGGCAACATGGGAAGCTGCAATGTTTGCTGCAAAATATAAATTGGGAAATTTGGTGCAAATAATGGACAGAAATTATATTCAAATTGACGGAAATACCGAGGATGTTATGCCTCTCGAACCTCTTGCTGAAAAATATCTGGCATTTGGATGGAATGTAATTGAAGTGGACGGAAATGATATTGGCAAATTGATTGATGTGCTGGAAAGCGTGAGTGAAAAAGCAAGGGAAAATTCGGAAGGCACGCCTACAATAATAATTGCAAAAACAATTCCAGGGAAAGGAGTGTCATTTGTCGAGGGAAGTTATAAATGGCACGGGATTGCGCCGAAGAAAGAGGAAGCCGAGAAAGCCATTGGCGAATTGCAGGAAGCGAGAAAGAAAATTGGAAAATGAGCGGGGAAAAATGCAAGCAAAGAAAGGTAATTGAAATGGCTGCAAAATTTGAATTAAATGAAAAAATGAGCCTGGCGCAGGATGTATTTTCTGCTGAATTGAAAAAAAGCGGGACCAGGGACGGATGGGGAAAAGCATTAATGCAATTAGGGAAGGAAAATGAGAATATTGTTGCATTAAGCGCGGATTTGTCAGGTTCGGTAAGAACTGAGTGGTTTGAAAAAGAATTTCCTTCAAGGTTTTTCAATTGCGGTGTGGCGGAGCAGAATATGGCAGGAGTGGCTGCAGGATTGGCTATGGAAGGAAAAACAGTGTTTTTTTCCTCGTTTGCGGTATTTTCGCCCGGAAGAAATTGGGATATGATAAGGGTATGTGTTGCTTACAATAATTTAAATGTAAAATTTTCAGGTGCGCATGCAGGAATAACTACAGGCGCGGACGGGGCAACCCACCAGGCATTGGAAGATATTGCAATAATGAGGGTGGTGCCGAATATTTGCGTATTAGTGCCTGCAGATGAAAATGAGGCATATAAAGCCGCATATGTTGCTGCTGAAAGAAAAGGGCCAGTGTATATTCGCGTGGGAAGGGAAAAAGTTCCGAATTTTACAACTGATGCAACTCCATTTGAAATTGGAAAAATAAATTTATTGAAAGACGGAAAAGATGTTGCAATAATCGCATGCGGAATTGAAGTGTTTGAAGCATTGAAAGCAGGGAAAATGCTTGCTGAAAATGGAATCGATGCTGCAATATTAAATTGCCATACAATAAAGCCGATAGATAGAAAAACAATTATTGAATATGCTGAGAAATGCGGGTGTGTGGTTGTTGCAGAAGAGCATCAAATCAACGGGGGATTGGCCGGCGCGGTATGTGAAGTGCTATGTGAAGAAGGAGTTGGCGCGCCTGTTGCAAGGGTTGGAGTGAAGGATAAATTTGGAGAAAGCGGAAAAGGAATGGAATTATTGAAAAAATATGAAATGGATGCTGATGGAATTGTAAAAGCGGCCGGCGAGGTTATTAAGAAGAAATAGAAGGGTGAGATTTATGAAATTGTTTTTGGATACTGCTGAAGTGAATTTGATAAAAAAATATGCTGCCACAGGATTGGTAGATGGAATTACCACAAATCCAACACTAATAATGAAAGCAGGCAGGAAGCAGGAAGAAGCAATTAAGGAAATTTGCACAATTATAAGCGGGCCTGTGAGTGTGGAAGGAATTGCTGAAGATGCAAAAGGCATGGTTAAGGATGGGAAGAAGTTTGCAAAATGGGCGCCGAATATTGTTGTTAAAATACCCATGACGGATGAGGGAATGAAAGCTGTGCATGAATTGGAAAGCCAGGGCATTAAAACAAATGTTACTTTAGTATTTTCCACTTCGCAGGCATTGCTTGCAGCAAAAGCAGGCGCATCATTTGTCTCCCCTTTTGTGGGAAGATTGGATGATGTTTCGCAAACAGGCATGAAAGTGGTTGCAGATATGCTGCAAATATATGAAAATTTTGGCTTTGATACCCAGGTAATAGTGGCTTCGGTGCGCTCGCCCCAGCATGTTGCTGATGCCGCGCAACTCGGGGCGCACATTGCAACTGTTCCACCGGATATATTTGAAAAATTATTCAAGCATCCTTTGACAGATGTTGGCATAAAACGGTTTTTGGAAGATTTTAACAAGGCAAAAAAAGAAAAGGGTTAAAAAGATTGGATAATACCGCTTTTCATGGTTAGCGAATACCTCGGCACTGCCGGAATGGTTTTGATAATAATAGCATGGATACCGGAAACTATTCAAAATTGGAAGGAGAAGGGGAAAAATCTGAATTTGAAATTTGTTGCCCTTTATTTATTCGGTTCGCTTTTCCTTACCTACCATGCATGGGTAATTCAGGATTTTGTTTTTCTTACCCTTAATTTGCTTGCAACATTAATTGCTATATTCAATGCGTTTATTATTTTGGGAAATAAGCGGAAGAGAGGAAGATAAGTATGGGTGAAAAACCATATACTTGCCATCAGTGCGGCAGAAAGTGTAAAAGCGAGGAAGTTTATTTTGTTCCAAAAAATTCTTTAGATGTTAACAAAGGGGTATGCAGGTTTGAACTTAATCCGATTAAATCACTGCCCCTTCTCTTCAACCTCAAACCGTTCTGCAAAGAGCATGTTGGCCAGGCTTCACTTGGTACAAAAGATAAGGAAATGGGCGAATTTATTTTCTTTTTGGGAAATCCGATTATTTTTATAGCGGGTGCCATATTTTCGATTATATTTTTAGCAATGACATATGCCTATGCAATTTATACAATACAAAATTCCACTCTGGCAAATATTTTCATTAGTTTTATACTTGTAATAATAACATTCGCTCTTGCAATAATGTCAATATCAAAGATTTGGGTTGTTTTGTATAATATTTTGAACAATAAAAGAAGGAAATAGGTGAAAATTTTGAAAGGAAACAAATATTTGGATGAAAAATTCATGCTGGAAACTATTGAAAAGGCAAAAGAAGGGATAAAGAAAGGGCAGGCGCCTTTTGCGGCGTGCATTGTTGATGAATTGAATAATATTGTTGTATGCGAGCATAGCAAGGTGTGGGAAACGAATGATATTACAGCCCATGCTGAAATTGTTGCAATAAGGAAAGCCTGCGAAAAATTGGGGAAAATTGATTTAAGCAATTGCACTATTTATTCCACAACAGAACCCTGCCCGATGTGCTTTAGTGCAATTCACTGGGCAGGCATTGAGAGGATTGTTTTTGCAGCAAATATCGGGGATGCTAAAAATGCGGGCTTTAGGGAATTAATGATTTCAAATGAAAAAATGAATGAAATAGGCGGGGGAAGGATTGAAATTAAAAAAGAGTTTAAAAGGGGAGAGGCGCTGAAATTGTTTGAAGAGTGGGGCAAGGGCGAGGGAAAAAAGAACTATTGAGAATGTTTATAATTATTCTTGTTTTGGTTAGTTTATGGCAGCTGAAAAAAAGGGGAGCGGAAGATATTTCAAATATTGCTCAGACTGCGGGGCAAAAGTATCAAAAAAAGCGGAAATTTGTCCCCAGTGCGGAGTGAGGCAGGACGGAAAATCCGAAGGGGAAGAAGGAGGGGGAAGCGGAGCAAAAAACCCCGCACTCGCGGCTGTATTAAGCTTTTTATTTACAGGCTTGGGGCAAATTTACAACGGGGAAATTGGAAAAGGAATTATGTTTATAATAGTGTATATTGTATTGTGGACAATTTCAGTATTTACCCTTTTCATATGCATCCCGGGGCCGATATTATTCTGGCTGTACGGAATTTATGATGCATATGAAGTTGCAAAAAAGAAATAATTTTACTTTAGCAGCATTTTAGTCCAGTTTATATGGGGCCTGAATTTAGCTCCTAATTCCCGGGAAGCGGTAAATTCAATCAATGCTTTCATCACATCGCTTTTATTCATGCCTGTTGTATCCAACTCAAATACTCTTGATTTTCGGTAGCATTTTTCAGAGGTGAGGGTGCAGTAATCCAATACTTCTGCAAGCATATTTTTCTCAACTTTTGCCTTGGAATATCTTCTTTTTTCAAGCCGATTTACCAAATCCACGGGGTTGAGGCGCAAAACCAGCACCCTCTGAACTTTTAATTCAATCTCGCACCCCAAATGCCCTTCAACCAATACCGGCTTTTTGGATTGGTGTATTTTTTCATTTGCAATTTTCTGCAATTTTTCCAATTCTGCAATTCTTGATTTGTCTTTTTCGTCTATTTTTGAATATAATCCGTATTCATTCACCAAGTCGGTGAGGGAAAGGTATTTCCAGCCGAATTTTTTGCAAAAAGCTCTTGCAACTTCGGTTTTTCCCGTACCAGGGCTTCCTGTAAGCAAAATTGCCTGCTTTCCCATTTACAATTCCCCCGCGCGGTTTTCCAATATTGCCTTTGCATCCTGCAAGGCATTCCTGCCTTCTTTTGTTAATGAATAATATTTTCTCTGCCCGTCTTCTTTTGAACTCAGCAATTTCTCTGATTCAAGCTTGTATAATACAAGATATACTAAAAGCCTGCTTGGCTTAAATCCGAATTTTTCATTTATTTTTTCCGGAAGGGTGTAGGCATAAATTTTCCCTCTTTTTGCAAGAGAAAGTATTGAAAGCCATAAATTTGATATAGTAATGGAATTAATGAGGCGCGCGACAGGGCGGTTTGAAGGCGGGCGTATCTGCTTTTTCTTTTTATTTCCTTTTGCCATTTTATTTCACCTAAATTATTTTTTCTTCCCATATCCTTACATCATCTTTTCCTCCTTTCTTCTTCATTAAATTTGCCAATTTCTCCCCCATTTTAGTCGGATATTCCCCGTTAAGGCACCCGAGACAAAGCTCTTTCTTTTTCATTCCTATTGAAGCAACCAAATCTTTTATTGAAAGATAGGCTAAAGAATCTGCGCCCGCATTTTCTTTTATTTTCTCCACACTGTATTTTGCAGCAGCCAATTCATTATAGGTGGGCAAATCCACCCCGTAAAAGCAGGGGGAAATTACAGGCGGGCAGGAAATGCGCAAATGCACCTCTTTTGCGCCCGCATTTTCAGCAATTTTACAATAGGCCCTGAAGTGGTGCCCCGCACAATCGAATCATCAATAAGCACAATTCTTTTTCCTCTAACTATTTCCTTTACCGCATTTAATTTTAGTTTAACAGCTTCCATCCTCTCTTTTTGGGAAGGCATTATGAAAGTGCGGCCAATATACCTGTTTTTCATCAAGCCTTCTGAAATAGGTATGTTGCTTTCTTCTGAATAACCGAGTGCTGCGGGGCGGGAAGTGTCTGGCACCGGCACGATAATATCTGCTTTTACAGGAGAAGTGCGGGCAAGCCGCCTTCCCAATTCCATCCTTACTTCATAAATAAGCTTTCCTTCTTCTGTGGAATCAGGGCGGGAAAAATACACATATTCAAATGCGCAGTGGCGGTGGGATGTTTTTTTGGCAACAATTTTCTTTTCCACCCCTTCTTTTGTTATTACAAGGACTTCGCCCGGAAGAATATCCCCCTTCAACGGAATATTATTTATGTCAAGCGCCACAGATTCTGATGCAAACATTATCATCTCGTCATTTTGTCCCCAGCAGAAGGGGCGGATTGCATTCGGGTCCCGGAATACTATCAATTCCCCTCTTTGGGTGACTGCGCATACAGAATATGCGCCGTCCAAATCCTGCATTAATTTTGCGCATGCAGGAAATATTTCCCCTTTCACGCCATTCAGCTTTTTTGCAAATTCTGTTAATATCAATTCCGCATCGCATGTTGAGCAGAATTTTTGCCCTTCTTTTTCAAGGTTTGCGCGCATTCCCCCGTAATTTGCTATATTTCCGTTATGGGCAAGTGCAATATCCCCTATTTTTGAATTTTGCATAAAAGGCTGGGCATCCTGAGGCCCGCCCGCACCTATTGTGGGGTAGCGCACATGTGCAATTCCAACATAGCCATTCAACCCCCCCAAATCTGTTGAAGAAAAAACCTCTGAAACCAAACCCACATCCCGGTGCAAATTGATTTTCTCCCCGTCAAACAAAGCCATGCCCGCAGTATCCTGCCCCCTGTGCTGGACAGAAATTAGTGCATAATATAATTGCCTGGAAATATCAGAAGAAGTGAAAGACAGGGCGCCGACTACCCCGCATTCCTCCCTCGGAGCGTCATCAAATGAAAAATTTGGCTTTTGTCCCATATTTATTTTTCTCCATTTAGGAATAAAAGGCTTATCTAATGCTTTTTTGCCAATTCCACTATGTTTTCAAAAAACGGCATGCAATTCGGCGTGTCTTTTGCGCTTTTTGGCCCCACCCCTAATTTTGTTTTTAATTTGGTAAATAAGTCAGAAGGAATTTTGGAGGGCGGGTTTGAAGTCCAAAATGGATTTTGCAAATACCTAATATGGCATTCTGGATGGGGCATCATGCCAAGCACATTTCCTGCTTCATTGCAAATGCCTGCAATTCCATCTGCAGAGCCGTTAGGATTTTCAGGATATGCTGTTGATTTCATGCCGTCTTTTCCTGCATAGCGAAATGCTATTTGCTTATTTTCATTTAATTTGTTTAAAGTGAGTAAATCTGCAAGCACTATTTGCCCTTCCCCGTGCCGCACAGGAAGAATAAACTGCGCTTCCATTCCCTGCGCAAATTTGCATGCACTGTTTTCAGTGCGGAGGCGAATCCACCTGTCTTCAAACCTTCCGCTTCTGTTGTGCATTAATGTGATTTTTTTTGCATTCCAATCTTCCCATCCGGGCAACACACCCAATTGCACCAGCACCTGAAATCCGTTGCATATTCCGACAACAGGCTTTCCTTCGTCAACAAATCTTTTCAATGGTTTTTGCAATTTGAATTTAAATTTGTTTGCAAGCACTCTTCCGGACTGGATGTCATCTGCAAAGCTCCATCCGCCCGGAATGAAAAATATTTGAAATTCCTCAAATAATGAGGGGTTTTTCAGAAATGAGGAGAAATGGACTATTTTTGAATTTGCGCCCCCTATTTTCAAAGCATGGGCTGTTTCATATTCGCAATTCAGCCCGAGCCCGGACAACACCGCTGCATTCACAGAATTTTCCATGCCAACCACATATTTCTTCAATCATTTCCCGCATATTTTCCAATTTTCGCAAATTCCCGTTCCATGCCAACCACATAAACACAAATATTTTTTACAAACCCGCCTCGTCATGGAAGCGTTTTTTTGAAATATTTTTCCAATTCTTCAACTTTTGTATTTATTAATGCAGAAGATTTTCCTGCAATAACAAATTCTGAATCTGAAGAAACTTCACCTATTTTTGAAATTATGCTTCCTTGCATTATTTTTTCAAATTCACCTGCATTTTTAGGCGAAACTGAAATAACAAACCTTCCTGCAGATTCTGAAAATAATATTTTATCCTCCCTTATTTCCCCCTCTTTTGGAATATTTTGCAAATTTATTTGCGCCCCAAGCGCCCCGCCTATTGAACATTCTGCCAATGCGATTGCAATTCCGCCGTCAGAGCAGTCATGGGCAGATTCTATTAAATTCATATCAATTGCTTTGTGCAATTTTTTATATAATTCCAAATTTTCCCCAAGCCTTACTTTTGGAACATTTTTTCCAAGCATATTGTGCATTGCACAATATTCGCTTCCTCCCATTTCATCATAAGTTTTTCCAAGAGCATATATAACATCCCCTTCTTTTTTGAAATCCGTGCTAACAACTTTTCTCCCGTCATTCAATATTCCGCACAAGGAAATGAGAAGGGTGGGAGGAATTGAAATTTTTATTCCGCTGTGCGAATAATCATTTTTCATTGAATCTTTCCCTGAAACAAGAGGGAGGGAATATGCGATGCATGCATCAGCCATCCCCATATTTGTACGCACCAATTGCGCAAGCTTGAATTCCCCGTCTGGATTGTGTTTTGATTTAACCGGGTCTGGCCAGCAGAAATTGTCTAAAGCGCCCCAATGATAGGGATTTCCGCCTGTTGCAATATAATTTCTTACCGCTTCATCTACTGCCAATTGGGCCATATTAAATGCATCAATATCCCCATAGCGGGGGCATATTCCATGAGAAACTATGAGTGCGGTAAATTTTTCATAAAAAGGCTGGATTACTGCAGCATCTGAAGGGCCTGTTGCATTTTTTCCGCAAAGAGGTTTGATTATGCTTGTGCCCTGCACTTCATGGTCATATTGCCTTATTACAGATTCTTTTGAACAAATATTCGGGCGGGAAAGGAGGGCAAGAAGCTGTTGAGTAAGATTTGCAGGCATATTTGGCTCTTCTTTTGAAATTCTTCTTTTTCTATAAGTTGCTTTTAATTTCATTTTAGGCAAGCCTTTGTGCAAAAAATCCAAATCCAAATAAAGCACAGGCTTTGAATAATACAATACTTTCAAATATCCGTCTTTGTCAAACTGCCCGATATCTGTTGCTTCCACTTCAAATTCTTTTGCCAATACGGCAAATTCCCCTGCTTTTTCAGGAGGCACTGCAACAGTCATTCTTTCCTGGGATTCTGAAAGAAATATTTCCCATGGATCCAGGCCGGGGTATTTTAATGGGCATCTTTCAAGGTGAAGGGTTGCTCCGCCTGTTATTAGGGATAATTCTCCTACAGAAGAGGAAAGCCCGCCTGCTCCATTATCAGTAATTCCGCTGTGAAGCCCCCTGTCTCTGGATTCTAAAATAAAATCAAGCATAATTTTTTGTGTAAAAGCATCCCCTAATTGCACTGCAGAAGTTGGGGAAGCTTCATTTAATTCTGCAGAAGAAAATGTTGCGCCGTGTATGCCGTCTTTTCCAATTCTTCCCCCAACCATAAATAGTCTGTCGTCAACTGAAATTTCTTTTAAATGAGTCTGCCTCCCATCCCTCAGTTTTCTTGGCATTATTCCCCCTGTGCCGCAATATACAAGTGGCTTTCCCAAATATCTATTATCAAATACAATTGAACCGTTGACAGTGGGTATTCCAGAAGCATTTCCCCCTCTTTCCACTCCAGCACGCACCCCTTCCATAACTCTTTTTGGATGGAGAAGGCGAGGGGGAATTTTTCCATTATAAAAGGGAGAAGCAAAACAGAAAATGTCTGTATTAAATATCGGCTTTGAACCAAGCCCGGCGCCGATAACATCCCTGTTCACACCCAATATTCCTGTAAGCGCCCCTCCATACGGGTCTAATGCCGAGGGAGTGTTGTGTGTTTCCACTTTTAATGCAAGCGCATATTTGTCATCTATTTTCAAAATGCCTGCATTGTCTGAAAATACGGATAAGAGGTATTTTTGCGCATTTTTTATTTTTTTTGTGGTGCCTGAAATATAAGTTTTAAATAAAGAGCGGATTTTTTTAATTTTTGGCTTTTTCTTTCCTTTTTTCCCCTTCTTTTTCTTTTCACTTCTTGCTTTCCCGCTTTCTGCTTTTCCAATTCCCGCTTCCTCGTCGGTAGTATAATCCGTATATTCTATTTCTGCATTAAATATTTTGTGCTTGCAATGCTCAGACCATGTTTGGGCAAGGCATTCAATTTCAACGTCTATAGGGGCTTCCCCTATTCCAACAGCTTTTCTTTTTTCAATTACACTCCTTTTTGCATAATATTTTCTTATTGCCTGCATTTCTTTAACAGTAAGAGCAAGAATGCGGTGTTTTGAAATTTTTTCCAATTCCCTCTCATTATCAGGAAGGGGAATTTGCGAAACCATGCCCCGCGTATTATCCCCTGCTTTTGGCATATAAATTGAGGAGTAATAATTCTGGATTTGCTCTTTTTCCAAAGTTCTCCATTGCTCAATTAATGGGTTGCACAATACATCTGCAGCCACCCTTTGGGATATTTCCGATGGAAACTCCCCGTAAAATAAGTAAAGTGTGGAAGAATATACTGCGCCATTTAATTTTCTCCCCAATGCATCTTCGCTTGCTGTTTTTGCAGTCTCGCCTACATTGTCTTTTACTCCCGGCCGGAATCCTATTTCAATTCCCGCATTAAACATGTCATCTACAGGGGAATCCAGGGAATATTGCTGATTTACGGCATCAGTAAAAACTTCTTTTGCCAAAAATTCAGCATCTTTTTCTTTTAATTCCTCTTCAAAAGTATATACATTAACCCTTCTTATCAAATTCAAATCAGAAAGCGAAAAATCGGATTTTAGCATGGATAGTATTTTTTCTGCCTGTGCGTCATGAAAATCAGGCTTTAAAGCTACTTCTATGCGCCTTACCATAAAAGATAATTGAAATTAAAGTTTAAGAAGATGGCGGCGGGGGTGAAACGAGGGGAATAAGGAAAATTAAAAGAAAATGGAGAAAAAATGGAAAATTGGCGGGAAATAAATGAAATAAATAAAAAAGAAGATTTACCCAAATCCGAACCGCGGGGAATTAATGATGATGGGTTTTTCCAAAAAGCCTTGTTGCAACAGCGCCATAAGCCGGCCTTGAAACAGAAACTCCCAAAATATAGCCCATTACTGTTACTGTTGCAAACCCGATTATTTCAACCAAACCTGAGAAAAGGAGGAGGGGGGCAAGGGCTATTATTGCAACAGTGGCATTGGTAACTATTATGTTAAATGCTTTGTCTAATTTTTCCCTGACATCCTGCCCTTCCCTTCTCTTTAAAATTTCATCTGTAATTATAATCTGCGCATCAACAGACACTCCGACAGCCGCAATAATGCCTGCCATTGCAGCCAAATCTATTGAAAAGAAGCCGATTATTGTAACAAGCAGAATAATTTCGCTTAATGAAGTAAATATAATGGGCAATACCACTGCAGGAGTGCGGTAGCGGATTGCAACCATTATTGAAATGCAAATAACTGCAAATATCAAGCCGATTAATGAGAGGCGCAATACTTCCTGCCCTAATTTTGCAGGCACTTCTTGCACAGAACCGAGAGAAATTTGCACAGGCAATGCCCCTCCTTTCAATACTGACATTGTTTCGCGCGCACTATAATCCGCATCAAGCAATTTCTCATTGCCTTTTCCTTTTGCACTGCCTGTAATTACATAAGATTGGGAAGGCACCCCTTCTGCCAAAGCCGGCGCAAGTATTGGGGAGGATTTCAACCCCACAGCATCCCACCTGTTTATTACAAACCCGAGTGCGGTATTTGTGGGTATATAAGAGGGCTGCATATCTTCAGAAGTTTTTTCAACAACTTCAAATCCAAGAGAAGTTAATTTTTCTTTTAATTCCTGGGGCGCATCTTGCGAAATTACTGCTTTTGTATTGTTTGTTGCAGGCAAAATATCTTCTTCATCAAATTGCAAATTCAATTCTTCCTCAATATACAAGGGAATGGGCGAGCCTTCAAGATGGAGCGCGTTTATTGCCAATTTTATTGCATCTTCCTCGGTTATATTCACTTCCAATCCTTCGATATATGAGTGCTTCAGCAAATCTTCCCTTGAAATTACAAGTATTGCATCATTCGGCCTGTCCAAATACATGTAAAGCGGGTAATTTCCCTTCCCCCTCACAGTTTGGGTAAAATGCTGCTGCCCTTCTGTTGTAAGCGCAAATGCAATAACCCAATCCGAGCCGGTGTAATAAGAGGTGCTTTCCCTTCTTACAGTGTCAGGGTATAGGCTGTCCCCTGTTACCGCAACTTTTCCGTCAACAATTCCCCGATATACTCCCTGCTTTGAAAGTATTTTTTCAATATCTGAAACTAATTTGGGATTTGTTTTCGGCACTTCCACCCAAATTTCATCATCACCAATAGGAGTAACTCTTACTTCAGTCAATCCAAAAGTTGTGGCGCGGATTTTGACATTGTCAACCATTTCCTGCATTGTAAGAGGGTCTATCGGCTGCTCAAGCATAATCGGAATTCTCAATCCTCCTGAAAAATCAATCCCGAATTTCAATCCCCCGTCAAAGGGCCCGCCGTTTAGAAATACCCATCCGATAGCAGCAAGAGTGAGGACAATAAGCAAAAGCACGCGCGTATCTTTCAACACATCAATTGCTGTATTCGACATCTTTACACCATCAAACTAATCTGCAAATTCTAGCCCGCCCTCGGGCACCGGCAAGCGGTTTTATGATTTCAATATTTTTTGGGTTGCATTTAATTTCCATTTTCGCACCGTCAGCTTCTGAATATATAGCTTGCCAGCGAGCGCTGGGTAAGCAATTTTCCTTTCTTTTCCAAATCCTGCACATGTGCAAGTATGATGACCGCGTTAAATGCCCAGGTTGCAATCAAATCCCCCACCAATCCTGCCATTGCAACCGCCGCAATTTCATAATAAATATTTATGTGGGTGATAAATGCAATTATTAATAATGCCGCAAAAGCAACCATTGTGGAAAGACTCATTGTCATTCCTGTTTTCATAGAATCATAAGCCCGCTCTGCAGCAGTTCCTTCCCTTCTTTTCATTACCCTCATTGTAAGCAAAATGTCCGTGTCAAGCGAGAAACCCACCAGCATGAGCAAAGCTGCAAATGAAGCAAGGGTGAGGGGGATGTCAAATATTGACATTGCGCCCAAAGCAAATATTATATCAGCAACCGCTCCTGCCAATACCGCAATTGAAGGTATGACAGAGCGGAAAATAAGAAATACTGCAATTGAAGTGAAAATTACGGAGTAAATTACAACCATCACCACTTTGTCTATAAATGAAGCTGAAAGGCTTGAGGTGCGCTCTTTAAACGAAATGCTTGCACCCGGCACTGCATTTGAAAATATTGCGCGCAATTTTTCATTTTCAGAATTTGTAATATTTGTGTAAGATGTTTGCACTTCTTTTGTAAGCAAATGGACGGTGTTAAATGAGCCCGCCTCAGCTTCTGCCCCTGTCAATTCAAACATATTATTTGCAATTAAATCCAAATCCACCCTTTTTTCAGCATATTTTTGCTTTGCTTCAGAATCATTCAGCACTGCGGCATTTGCCTCCAATAATGCAACTTCTTCCCTTAATTCATAATATTTTGTCTTAATTTCATCTGCTTCCACCACTTTTGCAGAGCGTTCCAATTCTGCCTGTGTAAGATAGCCTGAAGGGTTTTGGTTTGCTTCAATAGAATTTACAACATATTCCCCGCCTTCTAATTCGCTTTTCAGCATTTCAGTATTTGGCATATCATCTGAAAGCATTTCAACATCAATTCCGCCCTTAAAATCAATGCCTTTTCTTATGGGATTTATGAAAAATATTGAAACTAGGCAGAGAATTGCCAGCAATATTGGCAATATTACCAGTTTTTTATAATCCCCTTTGTACGGGTTTGGAAGTTCCATAAAGAAACACGACGAATTAAATTGTATTCATAAATATTAAAAAGGCAATCGTATCTTGCATTCGGTTATGTTTATTCAAATCTCTTTATATGGCAGTAAATATTGTATTTTTGGGCTTTTGCCAGAGCATTTATTGCATTTGAAGGGGAGGAATAGGTGGGTATTCCGTAATCATCCAATATTTTGCACTGCAATTCAGTATATTCCCCTCCTGTGGAAACAACAACAATCGGCTTTTTGGATGAATGGGCGGCGCGGGCAAGCACCTGCACAATTGAAGAATCCAAAGCAGCTGTCTGAAATAATACTATTGCGACTATTGCATCAACATTCTCATCTTCAACAAGAATATTCAATGCCCGCTCATATCTTTTTGCATCCGCATCTCCTATAACATCCAAAGGATTTCTGATATTTGTTGTGGAAGGAAGAAATTCTTTTAATTGGCGGAGGGTGGAGGGGGAAAAAGTTGCAAGCTCCATATAGTTTAATTCGATTGCATCAGCAGCCAGCACTCCGTTTCCCCCTCCGTTTGTCAATACTGCAATTCTTGAACCAAAGAATTTCGGCAGTTCAAATATTTTTGCCAATTCAAACAATTCATCAAGAGTTTCGGCTTCAATTCCGCCGCTCTGCTTTAATGCAGAAGAGAATATCTGGTATGAGCCTGCCATAGAGCCGGTGTGCGAGGCAGTAGCTTCAGAGCCTAATTTGGATTTTCCTGCTTTTAATGCAACAAAAGGCTTGTGAAGGGTGAGATATGAAATGGAATTCATGAATTTTCTCCCGTCATCCACCCCTTCAATATAAGAAATTATTGAATGCGTATCTTCATCCTGTGAAAGAAAATTTATCAAATCTGTTTCATTTATGCTTGCAGCATTTCCATATGAAACAAATTTTGATATTCCCACCCCCCATTTTGATGCCAAGTCAACTATGCACCCCCCGACAGCTCCTGATTGGGAAATAAATGAAATTGTGCCCACCTGGGGGCGGCCTAATTTGTGTATTGGAAGAAATACTGAGTCATTTTTTGTTGCGGGGTTAAGCACTCCCATGCAATTCGGCCCTATTAACGCCATATTATTTTCATCTGCCAATTTTTTTATCTTCTCCTCTCCCTCCCGGTTTCCAACTTCTGAAAATCCCCCTGAAATTACCACTGCGGAAGGCACTCCCGCACTAATTGCATCTTTCAGCACATCATAAACATATTTTGCGGGTATTGCAATTACTGCACAATCAATTTTTTCATTTACATCTGATATTTTTTTATAGCATTTTTTTCCTAAAATTTCCTCTTCGTGAATATTAATGGGGTAAATTTTGCCTGAAAATCCTCCCTGCATAAAATTTCTTAAAATTGCATGCCCTATTTTGGAAGGCTTTGCAGATGCGCCCACTATTGCAACATTTTTCGGGTTAAATACAAATTCTAAATTTCTCACCTGCTTTCTTAATTGAGGAGGGGAGGAAGAGCGTATTTTTGCCAATTTTTTTATTTCTCTCTTATTTCCTCGGGGGGCATAGGGGTCGGAGTATAATTTTTTCCCGCAATAAGGAACTTTAGTTTCAAATTTAATTTTTCTTTTTTCATTTTTTTTGGCAACAATTATTCTGGATGAGATGCGCGGAAGATGGGCGGGCTTTTTCCTTTTGTGCTTTTTCTTTTTATTTTTCACCATAATATTCTCACATCTGCTGCAACCAACCCTTCTTTTGTCAAAAGCATGGGGTTGATGTCAATTTCTTTTGGCTGCTCTTTTTCCATTAAATTTGACAAATTTCTCAAAATTTTCACTAATTCTGTCAAATCAGCCCCCTTTTGCCCCCTTGTCCCCTTAATTATCGGAAAAGATTGGAGCGAGGAAATCATTGAGCGAATGTCAGAATCTGTAGGGGGGCATACCCGTATTTGCATGTCATGCAATATTTCAGTATATATTCCGCCCAACCCCAGCATAATTGTGGGGCCGAATTGTGAATCTGTTTTTCCGCCCAATATTAATTCTAAAGAGGAGGGAAGGAATTTTTGCACTAAAATAGGGTCATTGGGGGGAGTCATTTTCTGCAGGCGCAAATATTCTGATGCAACAGAATGCGGATTTTTCAGATTAAGGGAAAGTGCGTGGTGCTCGGATTTGTGCAAAAAATGAGGGGAAATTAATTTTAATGCAACAGGGTAGCCCAGCTTTTTTGTTGCCTCAAGCGCGCCTTTTTGAGAGTAGGCAAATTTGCAGGGAATTATCGGGATTTTGTATTTTTCCAAAAGCCCAAAATCCATTGAAGATGCTCCGCATACCGTGCCCATAAACCAAAACCCTGGCTAGGATGTTATTATTACATATATTATTGCGAATATAACCAAGCCAAATAAAATAAGAAGGAAAATTGCGAATAAGGCGTATTTTTGAATATAATATTCCATTTTTGATGCAAACATTTTCTGTTTGTCAAGCTTTGACCTGCCAGGCATAGGCTTTTCCCACGGAAGGTTCTGGGCTTGCTCAGCAGGCTGCTCGGGTGTGTGTGCCGGCTTTTTCGGCTTGTCGGTTTTTTTATATCCGGCAAAATTAAACAAATCCTTTATTTCCCCCTCAATAGACGCATGCTTTTCATTATCAGCTTTTTTCTTTCCCCCCTCTTCGCCTTTCCCCTCTCCTTCTTTTCCGCCCGGCTTTCCGGGCATTTCCTTCTGCCCTTCCCCCTCTTCTTTCTTTTCTCCCGGCTTTGCAACTTCTGCCGCTTTTCCTGCAGAGCGGTATCCTCGTGTAAGCAAAAATCCTTTTTCTGTCAATGAAAAGCCCGCCCTCCCAGAGCGTATTTCATTGTCAACATAATCATATGCTTTTAATTTGTACAAATGATATGCCAAATCCCTGCTTCTTATATTGATTATTTTTTGCAATGCAGATAAATCCCTTACTCCTGCCACAAGGGCGCTCAATATTGTCTGGTCTAGAGTGTCAATAGGCTCGCCGGCTTTTTGTATTGCATTTGAAATCAATTCCCTCCCCCCTTCGGTAATTGTAAGCGGGGAGTTTCCGCCTATTGAAGATTGGATGTCAATAAGCCCTTTTATTTTCATAGAACCCAAAATATTTGCTGTCTCGAAAAAGGAGGTGTTTATCTGGGTGCCGAATTTTTCTACAGTGGATTCTGAGTCAATCTTTTTGAGAATAAGCAAATCCAGGTAGGTTATGTCATCTCCCATAGTTTTGCTTATGCTGAAAACATTTATAAATAGTTAAAAGCCATCAATAGTGTATAAGAAACCAAAAAAACTACACTTTGTTTTGGTAATTTGGGGTAAGTTTTTATGAGATTAGATATATTGGGTGCAGCTCATGAAGTGGGCCGCTCCTGCTTTATACTGAATAGCGACAAAAGGATTATGCTGGACTGCGGGCTTAAAATTCATAATAAGGCAGAGCCGCAATTATACCCCATGCCCCCCGGAGGGCCTGTGGATGCCGTAGTAATTTCACACGCTCATTTGGACCATAGCGGATTTTTGCCTTCTTTATTTGACAATTATAGCCCGAAAGTTATTGCAACCCCTCCCACAAAAGAAATCGGAGAATTGCTTTTGCTGGATTCTGCAAAAATTATATTGGAAGAGTATGGCACCCTGCCTTACAAGCGAAGCTCTCATGAAAGGGCAATAAAAGCTTTCAAATTAAGGGCATATAATGAGCCCATGAATATCGGGGAAACTCAGATAACAATGAAAGATGCGGGCCATGTGCCGGGCGCTTCCACAGTATTGCTTGAAACCAAGGGAAAAAGGATAGTATATACCGGGGATTTTAAATTAGAAGATACTCAGATGCATAAAGGTGCGCAAATTACAAATGATGTTGATTTGCTTGTAATGGAAAGCACTTATGCAAACAGAGACCATCCAAACAGGCATGATTTGGAAATTCAGCTGATTGAAAGGGCAAGGGAAATACTCGATAATGGGGGAAATTTGCTTTTGCCCGCATTTGCAGTGGGGCGCACCCAGGAATTGCTTTCTGTTATAAAAAAGCATGCGCCTGATTTGCCTTTATGGATAGACGGCATGGGCGTGGAAGCGTCTAAAATTGTTGCAAATTATTCAGGGTATGTAAGGGATGTTAAAACATTCAGGAAATATTTGAGTGAGTGCGATTTTGTAACAGGAAGAAGAGACAGGCAAAAAGTATTGTCCGAACCTTCAGTAATAATTTCAACCGCGGGAATGCTTCAGGGGGGGCCTGCAATGCAGTATTTGCTCTCGCTTAATGAGGCTTCTGAAATAATATTTACCGGCTATTGCGTGGAAGGCACAAACGGGCATAATTTGCTTAATTACGGGCATATTATAAAAAATGAAGAAAAAATACGCCCTTCAGTGCCTGTAAAATATTTAGATTTCTCGGCCCATGCAGGAAGAAGCGGGCTTTTTGAATTTGCAAAAAAAGCAAACCCGCAGAAAATTGTATGTGTGCACGGGGACGACAAGGTTTGCACTGATTTTGCAGAAGAATTGAAATTGGAAGGTTTTGACGCAGTTGCGCCTGTTGCTGGAAGCAAAATTGAGATTTGAAATGCACCTGTTGCGGGAGACAGGGTGGAAGTTTAGGTTTATTTTAATTTGTTATATTCCAAATTTTTGAATACAATTTCTTTATTTTTGGAATCAAATTACCTTGGGCCAGATATTCATAGAAAAATCCTCTCCAAAACACAGCGGGTGCAGTGCATTTCCAGATACATTTTCTCCCCCATAGGAGCAAACTTTGGAATATGTATTTATCAGTTCATCCACCTTTTTCAAATTCTTTATATACTCTCATTATATACCGTCTCTTTTGCAATAAGCCAGTGTTTTTTGTATGCTTTAGCAATCAGATTCCAGTCAAGATATGGCCCGAAGATGTCAATGAAGATAAAAACCCTAAAATCCCCGGCTGTCAGGTATTCATTTATCTTCTCAAGCTTTCTATTTACTCCGTGGTTATATTTCCCATCAGAAAGCATCAGATGCTCTCCGTCAATGCTCTTTAGCATTTCTTTAATCCATCCCTGCTCTTTTTCATCAGCCAGCTGTTCCACTAAGAGCATCAGATTTTTGGCATTAATTTTGTATTTCTTAATGATATTATCAATTTCCAATAAAACCACCTTTTTTGCATTTATAATATCAATATTCAAACACTACTCCCTGCCCGTAAGTATCAAACAAAAGCCAAAAGCCCTCCTCCTGCACCTTGTCAAATAATGCAAAATAAATATTGCACTCTTTGTGCTTAAACGGGCCTCTCCCTTCAAAATAAGCCTTATCCACCAAATGCTTATTTTTTGGATTTAAAGCACAAATTATGCTTGATGTTTCATTTTTAATAGGCAATTTGCCCTTAATTTCATATCTTGCCAACGCGCTCTCAAAGCTCTCCTTATTTTTTCCCCTAATTCTCATTTTTTCATGAACCACCCTAAGATGCGGCTTTCCGGGGATGGCCAGCATAACCGTAATATCAGATTTCCCGTCTTTTTGAGTTTTCATAACTAAGCACCTTTTTTCTTATCTGTTAAGGTTTTTCCTTAACAATATAGTTATTAGGCATCTATTTAAATAGCTTTTTACACTAACTTCTATTGATGGGAGGAACGACGCTAATAGCCACTTTCTATTCCTATAAGCCATTTTTTGCAGGGGCGCACGCATTTTCCCCCAAAAACATAATTTTAGTCAGCCCTGCCAACCTTCCTTCCAAGGAGGAAAATGATGTTAAAAAGGCATTTGAAGAGGTTAAGAAGAATTTTGGGGAGGTTGCAAAAATCAGGATGGTCAGGCTTGATGAGAAGAACATTCTGAAAGTCGCATCTGAAACAGCCAAGCTTCTTGAGCAAAACTCCGGCGCAATAGTAAATATCTCCGGCGCCTGGAAACTGCTTGCCCAGGGAGTCTTATACGGCTGCTATGCCCGGCCGGATTATGTTAAGAAAATAGTGTGCAACATAATAGACATGAAAGATTTTGTAGAATTGCCAAAGCTAAGCTATGGATTAAGCACTGCCAAAAAAGAATTGCTTGAGAGAATAAGCAAAAGAAACGGAAAATCAATTGCCCAGATTGCAGATGAACTGGACAAAACTCCGGGCATGCTGTATCAACATTTGAAAGAATTGAAGAGTTTGGGGTTTGTTGATGAGGAATTTAAGATAACAATGGCTGGGAGATTGGGGTTGTTGTAGATGGGAAAAATATACTCTATGACGGTATATCACAACAAGGATATTCTGGATGTTGCAGAGGAGTGGGTGCAAAATAATCTTTGCGCAGTAGGTTACTGCAAAGTGGATATTAATGGTGTACAACCTCAAGATGTGGAAAAAACTATAAGAGCTTCTACTAGAGGGGTGGTAAAAAAGAGAGAAATTAACGAACTGAAAATTTTTAAGAAAATCGAGTTTGGAGATGTCGTGTTGGCATATATGAATAACAACCATATATATGCAATTGGAACTGTAGATGGCGAATACCGATATGACGAGACTAATATTATAGGAAAATCAAAAAAAGATGGGGGCTTTGGTTATCCCCATCAAATACCAGTTAAATGGCTTGATTCCCCCAGAGAATTTCATAGGAAACATCTTCCGAAAGTTATATCTGAACAACTAGGAAAACATGGAAAAACTACCTTTCAAATAGAATCTGCATATGATTCTGACGAGTTCATAGCACTCATAGAAAAGTTACAAATTCCTCGGAATGAGGGGAAATTTAAGGAGGAACTAGTAAAAGCAGGTTTGTCGAAGTATGTGAAGATAAACTCCGAACATATAGAAAAAGGATTGAAGATAATGGGGTAAGAAAAATCAATTGATAAACAGAATAGACCTGATTTTATTGCAAAAGATCGTAATGGAAAAAATGTGTACATAGAATGTAAGGGAAATACTGGAGATGAATCTGCAGTTGACCAAGTTTTAAGATACAGGAAAGTTGGGAAGAAAAATTCCAGATACTTACTCATTGCTTTTGATTTTGATAAAAAATGCAGAAAAAAGGCCAATAAACATGGGATAGAGCTTTTTGAGGTGGATCTGAGCCTAAAAGCAATTAAACAATCCATTTAAGATAACCACTGCTGGGAGATTGGGGTTATTATGAAAAGACGAAGGGAAAACCAGCTTGCCAAGATTTAAAAGAGTTTTAAGGGAAGTGAAACTGTAGTATGGAGAGTGGAGGCAAAGATTAGACTAAGCAACAAAAAATGAATAAAAAGAGAGATTAAATATGGTCGAAGTTCAGACAACTTTAATGGAGGAATGTGAGACAACTAATCATAAACCCGAGACCTATACTGGTATCTATTCAATGCATAAATATTGGTCAAAAAAACCATTCAACATTATAAGACATTTTATCTTAAAATATTCAAAAAAAGGCGAAATTATATTAGATCCTTTTTGTGGCTCAGGAGTTTCTGTCACAGAATCTATCTTCACTGGGAGGAAGGCGGTAGGGGTAGATATTAATCCTACTGCCATTTTCATTGTAGAACAAATGATGCGGAGGATTTCATCAAAGAAGTTAAAGGAAACCTACAAGATTCTGGAAGATAACTACAAGGATAGAATAAATAGTTTTTATTTAGTTAAAAGAGGGAATAAACAGTTTATTGGTACGCATTTCCTATGGGAAAGCGGAAAGCTGATGGAAGTTTGGTATAAAACTGGGAATAGAAGAAATAGTAAAGTCATTAGTTCCTGCTCGGAAGAAGACTTAAAATTATCTAAGTCGTTTTCTTATGAAAATATACCATATTACTATCCTAAAAATAATTTTTTTCATAATTCTAGAATAAATGCAGATCGAAAAAAGAGAATTTATGAGTTATTTACACCTCGAAACTTAATGGCATTGTCTCTTCTTTTACATTCTATTGACAAAATTGAGGATAGAAAAATGAAAGACATGATGAAATTCTGTTTTACCTCCGCTGTAGGGCAGGCAAGCAAGATGGTTTTTGTTATAAAAAGAAGAGGTAAATTTAATGGTCAAACAAGAACGAAGGGAATGGGGGAGGTTGGAAGCTGGGTTATTGGTTATTGGATGCCGAGAGATAATTTTGAGATAAATGCGTGGAATTGCTTTGAGAATAAATTTAAAAGAATATTAAAAGCAAAGAAGGAACAGGAAAATAAGAAATATGATTTGTTTGAAGCTAAAAACTTTAATGAGATAGTAAATCAAGGAAAAAACTTTCTTTTGATTAATGACTCTGCACTTAGTTTTCTTAAGAGCATACCAAGTAGTTCGATAGACTATATAATAACTGACCCCCCACATGGTAACAGAATTCCATATCTGGAACAGAGTATGATGTGGAACGGATGGTTAAAAAAGGAAGTAAACTACGAGAATGAGATTGTAATTAGTGATTCAAAAGATAGAAAGAAAGATATAACTAATTATTATTTTTTACTGAATCAGGTTTTTGAGCATATCGAAAGAGTGTTAAAACCTGGTTGCCATTTTTCTTTGATGTTTAATAGTTTAGACGATAAAACTTGGATTAATCTAATCACATTTATGAATACTCTTAATTTTGATTTAGACAAAATTGAAACATTAGGTTATTCTGCAAATTCAGTAGTTCAAGATACTCGAGGGGCTGGATTAAAAACAGATTTTATGTTTACATTCACAAAAAATCTTAATAGAAAAAAAAAGGAAATTGAAATTTATACAATGAATAGTCATAAAGAGATTATTAAAAATAAAATTGGGGACTATCTAAGAAATGCTAATAATGGTCTTGAAACCTATGAGATATTAAATAAACTTTTGGCAGATTTTTTACAAGAAAACAAATTTTTTAAGCTTTCAGAAGTTTTAGATGTCATTAAAAATGACTATAAAAAGATAGGTAACAAATGGGTTGGGGAGGATTAATATGGCTTTAAATGAA
>JBDRNY010000024.1:0-11738 GCA_043810635.1 Microcaldota archaeon
CGGTGTCCGGGCATAGCAATCCCGGATGGATTTAGAGCTCGATGACGACGATAGTGACATACACAGCCCCGGGGACGGGGGGGGGGACGGCAAGCTTAAATACGGTGTTTCAAGCTATGCAACAGAAGGCAGAATTTCAAAAGCATTTGAGAAAATGAAAGATGTATCTGACAAAGAATCTTCTGATCAAGGAAACCGGATGGCAAGCACCAACACCTACCAATTTGCAGGAGCAGCATTTGGGCTAAAAGAGCTTGAAAAAGAAAGGACTGGAATGCTTAACACTTTTGCAGATGACGCAAACCTTAACGTTAAAACTGCCTCTCCTTATTGCGACAAATATATTGCATCCAATTATGGCCTTGTTACATTGCCTGACGGCGGCAAGAGAAGAAATATCACTCTTGAAGATGTGCAAAACGCAATGAAAGGCCAGTTTCTTGATGATGCAATAAAAACGCTTGTTGCAGACCGCGTAAGAAAGGAGATGGAAGAAAGCGACGAGCTTGCACCCTATCTTATTGACGGCGAAGCTCCTTTTTTTGAAAATGCTGAAAATTTCGTAAAATATGTTGGCCAGTTTCGTGCAGGAAAAGACATAAATTCCCTCTACATCTGGCTTCTAAAATCTGCAATCTTTTTTGCAAGCGATGCCAATGAAGTAGACAAAATGAAATCAGAGCTTAAAGACGCAACTTATGGAAATGCGAAATTTATAGTTGACAATATTATTCCTGATGCCGCCGCAGCACGAGTGGCGGGCGCAAGGTTTTTTCAAACAGTGGAAGCTGTGGCAGATGCAATAGAAGATTCTGGAGCAAGCGTTGTTTGGGATATAAACAAAGAGCACAAGCTGACGCTTACATTTATGCCTGGATATGGCAGGGCAATAAGCAACCCTGTTGATGAACTAAACACAGACAAATATAAGCCAGATATCGTGAATGCTGCCTCCCAAATTCCCGGCCTTGACGGTGCGACAATAAAGTTTCTTAACATGTCTGGCTGGGCTGCAAAATATGCATGGACAACTCTTGTACCATGGCTTCCCAAAGGAACAACATTTAGTGCAGAAATAGGCGGCTTTATTTTAATTCCGAGCGGAGTGCGGGAGTATGGGGAAAATAAATCTGTTACAGGTGCACGTAATACAATAAAAGATGCTTTTTACAACCGCAACATAGGAACTGAAGACCCTGATTTGTTTACTATCGGGGAGCGCGCAAAGGAATTGAAAGCTTTGTTTGAAAAGCTGAAAGTCAGGCGGGGAACCAATATATGCGAGAAAATAATAAACCATACTGAAAACTATTCTGAAGGCACCGAGCTTCTTTTGGAAAGCGAAATTGTTGCACTGGATGGGCTTGTAAACGAAGCTCCATTTTCTGGAGGAAAGACAAGCGAATCCCGTATCGAGCTCGGGACTTTCTCAAATCTCTTCAGCTCTTATTACAGCCACGACCCAATAAAAAGCAACATAAGTGCAGCATATTTCAAATTTGTTCTTGAATATGATGAGGAGATACTTGAAAATATGCCTGCTACAGTACAGTTTACACTCTGGCCGTCGCTCGGTTGGCTCACCCCTTTTGTTCCCGGTGCAGTGCCAGACAGCGAATTATATGATGGGATTGTTGGAATAACCCAGCGTGATGTTGCAAAACAAGTGCTGGAAAAATCTCCCCAGCTTCAGGACAAGATACCTCCGCTTACATCCAATGTAGATATCGGCTATCTTATCAACATTTCAAAGGATATGGCTGCAAAAATAGGCACTGGTGGCGAATTTAATATAACCGGTGCTTCCCTTCAGGGGGGGCAGGTGTATGGGGAATATTATTTTGGAAACACAAATTCAAAAATTTCTGTTAATGCAAGAATTTCTGCAGGAGTTTCAAAATTCTTGCGAGATTCCTCTCCAATTCCATATTATGGTGGAAGTGTCCAAGCCCATCTTAACACAGGCTTTGGAATGCTTTCAGCAGCAGCAGAATATATGCAAAATTTCAAATACAGTGCGGGCTTTGAAACATATGGTATAAGGCTTTCCTATACTGCATCAATACGCGATTTGTTTGACAAAGAGTATGAAAAAACACAAGGAGAAACTTATTTTGATGAAGGCAAGCCAAGAGTACGCTCAGATTTCAACCTGCGGGGCTTTAGGCAGCCCCTAAGTCCAAAAGAAAAATTCATTGAATATTACAAAAAAGAAGCTGAGGAAAGCGACAAAG
Source organism: Microcaldota archaeon (assembly GCA_043810635.1). GTDB lineage: Archaea > Micrarchaeota > Micrarchaeia > Anstonellales > Anstonellaceae > 1-14-0-10-45-29. The sequence goes on from JBDRNY010000024.1 coordinate 2,235, forward strand.
TGGATAGAAAAACCATTCTCGAACTCCAACCAGAGCGTTCAACAAAGAAAAAAACCGAAGAAAGCGGGCAAACGAAACAAAGCAGAGAGCAAACAGAAAAACCTGAAGAGGGCAGCGGGACAAAATCAGAGCCGAACGTTTATAGGGGGAAGAGCAGAGAGCAAATAGAGCAAGAGCAAAAAGAAAAAGAAGTTGAGGAGCAAAAGAAAAAACAATCTCCTGTGCCAAGGCGCAAGGGGAAGAAATGAGGAGAATATATGGCATTCAAACACTCTGGTCCCGTATTTCTTGCAGTGTCTGCTGCAGGTGCCTGGGCAGGAAAAGATTTTATCCCCCGCTATGCCAGCATTGCCCCCAAAACCCAGGAATTATGGGCAGAATATACTCTTGATTCCATAAAAAATCTGAAAGAAGAGCTTGGCCAAAATCCGACTTTGCCAAAAATAAAAGCAAAATTTTCCCAGCTTCCGGCAGATTCGGGCGCTTTTGAAAACTGGCTTAAGAAAAAAGGAATTTCAAATGCCTCCTCTCATGCAGCAAACCTTCGCTCAGCTGCCCAGGATATATCTACATCTCCTTATCATGGGATGGTTAATGGATTTAATTCCCTTTTGGAAATGTTTTCTGCAGGAGGCATCCGCGAATCTTCATTTGAGGAGCTGAAAGAGCTTAAAGTGCTTTTGCGCGAGCTTGATATTGCATTAAAAAACAAATCAAATTTTGAAGATGAAGAAAAAAGACTGCTTGATTTTATATCAAAGGAGGAAAACCTTCCTGCCGTGAGGATATTAATTGCTGGCGCCTGCATCTCCCCAAAAAAGTTTGCAGACGGGAATTACCAGCATATTATTGACTATTTTTCAGGAAAATTAAATTTTCTAAAAAATGTTGACAAGCGGACAGAGTTTTTGTATATGCTTTACCGCTCCTGCTTTTGGGTGGACAATATTGCAAAAAACAGCCCTGTTGAATTTGCTCCATACACACGTGCAAATTTAAATGAAATTTTCAAATTTGGTTTTGAGGTTTCTGAGCAGTGTGAGGGGGAGTGGGCAAGGGTTCCAAGCCATCTTGAAGGGTTGCGTCCTCTTGTCTATGACTGGATAATAAAGGCAGATGACGCTTTTGCACGGGGCATTGATGTGCTTGAAAGGGGAATGAGAAAATGGGCAAAAAATACAAACAAAGATGCATCTGCTGTCACCGGTTTTTCTATTAATAAGGACGCAGTGCTTGCAGGCCTTGAGGAGCGCTCGCTTAATGATGTTCTGAAGGATTCAGAATTTCGTGAAGTTGTTTGGGAATTAAAAGATAATGATACTGGCGAATATCTTTTCAGGGATGCGTTTAATAATGATAAAAAAAATATGACTGAAAGCTATGTTTCAAGCAATTTCTGGTCAGGTGACAGAAGCGATATACGCTATTCAAAAATTGCCTATCTTTTTGACAAGCTTCTTGCAGCAGCTTCTATGTGGGTTGTTTGGGATACTGTGCTTATGCCTTTTTTGGAATCAGTAAGGCACAACAAAGACACCCAATACATAACTTGGAACAACTCCGGAGGAAGAAAAATTTTGCATAATAATTTAATCGGCGGGCAGTTGGATGAGCAATTCAAAAAATATCTCCCAAAGTTTTTTGCATGCGGTTTTGCAACACATGAATTGGTGCTTGACTGGAGATTGATTAGAAAAGGATGGTATGATGCTGTTGATGAACAAATTATGGGCGTTGATCCGTTGAAATATTATTATGGCTCCCCCCATAAGCACTCTTTAATTCCCGAAGATGAAAAAATACGCCAGCTTTGTGCAATGCCTCTTGATTATATACTTGCAATCTACCCGCTCATGCCATGGCATGGAAAACATGTTACTTATTCAACAAATGCCCATGCACACCAGCTTTTGGAATTTTATGCAAGAAAATATCGGGATCAAGAGGAAATTGAATTTAACAAAGAGGAAGCATATCCAAAAAGGCCAGATGTTTCAAATTATGATGAATCTGCTTTAAATGAAATAATACCAAAACTTCTGCCTGATGGCTCATGGGAGCAGGACAAAATATACAAAGTTGCATACCGAAAAATAGAAAAAAATGAAGTAGGCGATATTGTAAGCATTGATATAAAATATTCAAACAGCACAAAAGGAGACCCAAATATCAACATCACTTATCAGGAAGCAAAAGACGGAGGATATGGTGAACCATTTTTCTATCTTCCAATGTATGACAAAGACGGCAGGGAAATTCTTGAAGAAAAAGATGAAATAAACCATGACCCTGAATATAAAACAGACAATGAAACTAACCGAAAGCGCCATGTAGATTGGACAGATAGAAGGAAAAAATATTCTTCCGAAGCTAACAGGCGCGTGGAGAAAACCAATTATCCATCTTTTGATTTGTTTAATATGCATCGAAAAATAAGCGTAACTGAAGAAACATTGCAATTGCCCCAGATATCAATATATCCTGTTGGTTATGTACCTGTTTTAAAAGACGGGGAGTCATTTACGTTTAATTACAAATTCTCAATATTTTCTTCAGTTTTTGACCCTAAAAGCAAAATCCCGCAAGATGTGGAAACAGTTATAATCGCCCCAACAAACAAAGGGATAAGAAATGCAAATGGGAGCAGGTATGTAGGCAAGCTAAAGGGGTATGAAGGGTGCTATGCATCATTTACAATAGTTTCTCCGTTTGACAAAGACTACCCTGGGCGTATGGGAATAAATACAAAAAAAGATGATTATGGAACAGTAACTTTCGAAATAGGCGAAAAAATCCTCCCTTCAACAAAACTTCCAAACACTTTGCAATATTATTCCCAAGACCATACTTCAGAAAAATTGCAGGACGAAGAAGGGAATATTGTTGATGCAGACTCGTTTCATATAAAGGCAGGATTTGGGGCCCAGCATGAATATGCAATTATTTCTGCAGGCGCAAGCCCAATACTCGGCGGGGGAGAGCAAATTGCAGGGCCTGGCTATGATTTCCGCGGATGGCAGCCATATTTAATCGAAGACCAGCTGGAAGAAGACAAACGCACAATAGTCAATCCAGGAGTAAAATTTTATGTTGACAGAACTAAAGAGCTTGAATATTGGATTAGTTGTTCTGAAAGCAGGGGGGTTTCACAAGTAGTCCGCCCCCTTCCCCGTAGTGGAGGAATTGTCTCCACTGGAGGGGAAATTATTGCAAAATCCACAAAAAAAATGCATAATGGGCAGGCAGTGATAAATCAATCTTATGGCTGGTTTGGAATACGCTCCCAAGTAAAGCTTCCTTCAAATATAGACCGGCTTGTTTGTAGCATTGACAAAGAAGGAAACTATGCAACTGAAGAGTATATCTATCCTGCAAGAAACACTCCAGTACTTGCATCTGCCATAAGTATACATACAATATCTAGTGGGGACATATTTCTAAAGATACATGGAAAGAAAGGCAAGCCGATTGTCTTGAAATTTTCAGAAAAATCCTTGCGCACAGTGGAATACCTGCCTCCAAACGAAACAATACCTGCCGAATCAACAAAAGATACCCTGGAATACGAGCTTGTAGACCCTTCAAACAAAAATTTTGCAATAGGAAAAGTCTGGGCATATTATGACCTAAAAACAGGCAAGTATATGGGGGCAAAAACAAAGATTTATTTCAATGATTTGCTTTCTGATGAAAACAAGGGAAAATACTCCAGGTTTGTTTACAAAACAAAAACTGAGGATGTAGGCTATTTAGCAGAGCCGCTTATAATGAGAGGCGATGGGCTCGGAAAATATCTCATTAGTTTTGACCTTGATACTGAAAGTGAGCAATATGTTGCTTCAAACACACTGCTTCTCGGAGAATCTGAAGAAGCTGGGGATGTAATTTGGACAATAAATACAAAAAACAGCCTACCTATGAAATTTGAATCCACTCTCCTACCTGAAAATTCTCCAGTTGCGCAATCACTTAAGCAAGAGTATAATGACCCTGATGCACAGGTTTACGAACTAAAATATGGCGGCGTTCCTATATATAACGCAATCAGATATTTTGACAAAGAGGAAAAGAAGTTTAAGCGGGATATTAAGAGAATAGAAAGCGAGAATTTTGACAAATTTTTGAATATGATATCAACAGGAGGCAATACCCTAAGCTATGGCGGCGACAAAAGTTATGGCGAGCATGGCTTGTATGGCGGAATTTGGAATTATATTCCAACAAAAACATATGGTGATATGATTGGCTAGGGCGGCATATAGAACCGGTCAGGAAGATTTGCAGACGCATGCCCTAGAGTCATTTCTAACAAAAGAGCAGATAAAGAATCATCTTGACATATTATATGAAGGGCCGAAAAAAGACAGACTTTTGTCAGCCCAGAAGTTGGCGCTTCACTATTCCAAACATGCAAAAAGCGAGCGGGATGTAAGAAGGGGTGCTTTTGATATAGCATATGCCGCAGTATATCATTTTGAGGGGGAATTTGAACTCTTTTTCCCGAGACCCGAGCAATGTTCTGAACTCTTGTATAATGCGTTTGTGGCAGCCAAAAACTATCCTGCAGTGCAAGATGCTCTTCGCACCTATTTGGTAGATGCGCTTTCCTCACAGGAAGGGAATAAGGAAAATTACTCTTACCTCCAAAATTCCTTTAAAGAGCTTAATCTTATGCTCAAGAACGAAGGTTTTGAAACAAACTTTGATTTTGTTTTCAGTGATATAGACAAACTACTTAAAAGAAAACCAGGGCCGGAAGAGGAAGAAAAAACCAGAAAAGAAATCAAGCGCGAAAAATTCTCAAGAAGAGGGGAAAAAGATTTGTATGATGACTCTCCTGCATTAAGCCTTGATGCAAAATCCTTAATGAGCCGGCTTTCCAATGCTTCTGATTTTGCAGAATTTCAAAAAAACATGCTTGACTTGTCGTCTCTATCTTCCTATAGTTCTGCTGATTCAGCTGTTTATACTCAGGCAAGGCACATATTAGATTCATTTTATGTTCTTAACGAACATGAAAATTTGCTTGGAATAAACCAGAATTTTATATATGAATATGGCAAAGAAATAACAGAAGGCGAAATAAAAGACCCAAGGCAAGAAAATATACAAAGATGTTTGCAGGTTTTCAAGCGCACTATTGACGCAACCAACTCCTCCCCCCAGGCACGGCTGGATATTCTCAATTATATGCTAGGTTTAAGGGAAAAGGCTTTCCAATCAATGAAAAACGGGCTTATCGGGGAAAAGATTTATGAGGATTTTGAGCAGGCTTTGCAGCTTGCAGGGGTTTATGCATTATCAAAATATGGATTTAACTGTGCAGTTGTTGGCAATGCAGATGCAAAAAAAGATAGGCGAAAATTCTGGCGTATTAAACAAGGCATTGAAAATACTCCTGCTGATGATGCAAGAAAATATGTAACTGCCCACGAAAAATCATTTTACAGCATGCTTCGTCTTGTAGATGATGGAAACTACATTGACAGAGTTGAAGGAGAGCGGGCTAATTTCATAAACGCGCTCATAGATACTATGTATGGTCCCTCTTTTGTTCCAGCATTTTTTGCCGCAAAAATTTTAGGAGAGGAAATGAAATACCCAAGCGCTCAATTGAAAATAGAAGTTGCAAAAGCTTTGTTTGAGCGAGCACAGGGAGATCCCCTTCCAGGAACCGCAGGTCCGCCAAGCTTTACTGTCCCAGCATTTGTGCGCGGAGCTGCTTTGTATTCATTACTTTTGTCTAAGCAGTTTAATGATGTGATGAATGACGAGCTAAGGGGAAAGGCAGAAGCTTTGGGTGGAATAAGCAAATGGAATTTTGGAATGATAATGGGAGTTTTATTTGTTTCTTCGGGCACATCAAACAGGATGTTCGGCTTTAGCTATGTTGACCAAAAACCAAATGAAGATGTATTCTCAGACTATCTTGATCATCTTATGTCTTATTCTGAAAAATGCAAAGAAGACAGCGGGAAAAATAAAAGCGAGAATATATTTACAAAAAAGCCGGAGGAAGATGCCCCATATAAATTTAAGGGAATCCTGTTTTCACAAAAAGGCTTTGTAATAAAAATACTTGACCAGGTTTTCCAAAATTCCTTTAATCCTAAATCTGACTTGTATGATAAGGTTTGGAACACATCGAAGATAATAAGAAAACAGTAGTTTTTATTCGAAAAGATGCAGAATGCATTTAAACCTACCGTGCGTGTATTGGTTTGGTGGATTTGGTGGCTAGCACAAAGGTTTTATCGCCCTCCCGCAGACAAATAAAAAAGGCAGACCTGTCTACATCTGATTTTTATGAAATAGTGAAAAACAAGGACAAAATATATACTGTTGATGAGCAAAAAGAGGCGGCAAAATCCCTTATATCAAATATGAACTTGCTTTTGCGCTATAATGACCCAAAATATGTTGTTCAAATTAAGAAAAATGCAAACATAATAGGGAATTTTTTAAAAGAGCTTTCCCCTTCTGACCCTGACTGGCTTGAATTAAGAAATGCGCAAATCGCACTGCTTTCAGGAAAACAAACCACTGAATTTGGAACAAAGGAAATATCTTTAGGAACAAAAAGAAGGGAATTTTTGGCATCTGCCACCCCAACATTGCCCGCATCCAGCTTTTCTGCCCAGGATTTTAATATAGATCCAAATAAAAGACAGGAGGAACCAGAATTATTTCAGTCATTTTCCTTAATAAAAAAAACAGTGCAAATACCAAGAAACCTTTTGAGTATGGAAAGATTCAGAAGCCTTGACTTTTCTGCCCCTTTTTTCGGGCTTTCAAACGACGCTGTCAACCTTTTTGACAGGACTGACATGGAGCTTGAAAATGCAGATATGTCTGACCCGTTTATTGCTCTTCTTGCCCAGAGGGGCTATTATGATACTCAGGATGGCGGGGAAAAACATAAAATATCTGAAGCAGTGCGCCAAGAGCTTTTGAAAGATTATTCAAAATTAAAATCTCTTTTTAATAAATATTCTGGATTTAAAAATGTCGGCGGGCTTGACAAGAACTATTATACTGACAAGGAATTAATGGAGATTTGCAATAAAATACTAAAATATGCGTGCCCAGATGCTTTTTCAGATAGAGAAAGAGCGTTTTTGCGCCAGGGTAAAATACTTGAATGGTTCCAAGAATTTGGAAATGTTAAAGGCTCTGCAGCAAGCCAGCTTTCCACCTATTTTTTTGATGTGGCAGAAGCAGAAATGGAAATAAAAAGAGATTATACTGTATTCAGAGCTTCTATTGCTTTGTTTGGCGGGAGATATAATGTAAATGTTCAGGATGCACTAAACAGTGACAAGCTGCTATGGTATGTAAATTTAATTCCCGAAGTAAGAAAAAGCGAGGTTTACAAACATTATGTACAAACTAATGAACTGGGGAAACCGACAATAAGCTGGCCTGAATCTAAATCAAATTATTATGTTAATCTAACGCTTGCGCCCGGAATATTTGTGGCAGATACTGCTTGGGTTGAAGGATATATTAAAACTTGTATCGGAAGCCCAGATTTTTCTTTTTTTAATGCTGGCGGACTTTCCGTAAGAAGCCGCTCTTTGCTTGGAGATGCGCCAAATCCTCTTCAACTAGGAAAAGATTGGAGTGCGGAAGGGGAGATAGGTGCAGAATTCTTGTCAGAGCATTCCCCTTCCTGGATGATGGGTTTTGATATAACCTCCCCCCCTGTTATTGCTGATGCACTTTTGTTTCAGCTGGGTGCAACATACCGATACCAAGGAGAGCATTTTCCTATGGCAAGATTTGTAATAGCGCCCATACCTAAGATAGATGAAGCAACAGGCAAGCCAAAAGGGCTCGGAGGCTATCTTTCAGCATCTTATGGTCCTGAAGGGTCAGATTGGGGCATTGAAAAAGGAAGGCTTGATGCTCAATTAGGGCTTAATTATACTTTTGAAAATGAGATGAAGGTAAGCCTTGATTGGAGGATTATAAGGAATTTATTCAACTACCCCGCATCAGAAACACATATTGTGCCATCTAAAGACTACATTCCCCAAGTGTCATTTCAAGCCCCGGCAGAGCCGCTTTTTGAAGCATTGGATAAGGCAGGAAAAAAATATGGAATTTGGTAGATTTTATGAAATTTTTGAAAAAAGCGTTTGTTATGGTTTTATGCCTCTTTTTCCTTAGTCCTGTTTTTTTTGCATCCCAAACTTATATTGCAAACTCTGGCTTTGAAATGTATCATCGCTCCCGCTCTTTTAGCACAGATGCTGTTTATTCTCTTAAAATGACCCTTTCTTCCAATCCAAATAATCCGAAAATATTTATTCCGCGCACTGTTGACCGCTCAGACCTCCCGAATATAATCTACATGTGCCCCGGCAGTTTGAATTTTGAAACAGACTCAGAAACAGTATGGTTTGATTCTTATTTTGATGCAACCTCATCTTATCCCCAGCCAAATGAAAGACCAGACAAAATTTGTCTTGCCTACCCCAACCCTTGCGGAAATATTGATTGTTGCGAAGAAACTGAATGGCCCTGGGATACTGAATCCACTTTAAATCCAATACAATGGAATACAAATGATGATTTGATTGACAGAATCCGCTCAGATTCCAGCCGTGCAGCAGAAAGAGACACTGACACCTATGAGTGGGGCATAATATATACTGCAGGCCAGAATGTAAATGTTGACTATTACCCATTTTCAAACCTAGATTTGTTTTATCCAAACCAGCAGGCAGAAGGCGGGCTTGTATGCAAAGGATATGAAGAATTAAATATTAACAACAATCCAGTTACCCGCTCTGACGGAGATCTTTCTCCTTCTGCTTTACAGGGCTACCCTTTGCGTGAGCATTCTTGGAATTTGCCTAGCTTTGCTAACACTGGTTCAGATAATATTGTTTTAGGGCCAATAACTTACACTGGCACAATCTATACCCTTGAAGGAAAAATTCAGAGGCCTGAAAGATGTGTCGGCATTATCCATTCTCTTCCAGATTGGAATGATGCATATGACAGAAAATTCTATTACAGCCAGGGGGAGTATGGGTATGCAACATTAAACGAACCAGATTTCCGCGTATATGCAGTGGATCCAGATTCTTGCGAAGTTAAGGCAAATGCATATGCCCCGGCAACATTAAGGGGTTCAGCTCTTACTCCAGGTGCAAAAACAATTGTAAAAGTTTCAATTACAAATCCGTATGAATTGTTTGATTTGAGGGTTACTGATGTCAGGATGACTGTTCCAACAACAACTAATTGGCAGGCAAACCCCGCCCCCGAGCTTCCTGAAAATTATTTCTATGATTCCCCATATTATGAAGAAATATATTCCGGTGAAACTGAAGAAGTATTGGTTGAATTAATTGCCCCCACCCCGCCTGAAGATATTGATGAATTATGCTTTGAATTAACAATAGAGTCTGCAGTTGAATTTTGCGACGGTGAAATATGCTCCAGCGAATTAGAATTATGCCTTATAGTTGACCCAAAATTTTATTGTGAAAT
>JBDRNY010000025.1:0-35400 GCA_043810635.1 Microcaldota archaeon
AGCACTCTCTTCAAGAAATCGGAAAAAACAAACATTTAGATCCTTTTGTATCCTTATTTCTCCATGTCAATTGGGAAAAAAGGGGAACAAGATGTCGTAGCTAAAGTAAAATGCCCTAATTGCAATAAAAAATTGATGTTATTGCCTCCAAATTATCCCCTATGTGATGTTCAATGCACTGGTTGCATATTCAGAGCCCAAGTAAAAACAAACAACTCTAAACCTAAAAATGAGATTTTTGGTGCGGGTTGGGAAATCCTCGAAAAAGTATTAAGATCTGGATATATAATGCCTCCGTTAATTACCAATTTTATATGGGCGGAAAAGGGCAAAAAATATCAAAAGATTTTGTTTTTCCCGTTTATCCCCAAATCAAATATAAAGAAAAGAATTTTATCTCCAACTGCTAGACGTGCAAACTATAAGATGTTTAATTATATTGGGATATTAAAATTGCCACATTTTGAGTTGTATTCGAATAAGTAGCCGATTCTTTTTACAGTATTCAACTCTATCTTTTTCTTCTGAAAAATGCAAGCCCAGCATGTAAATTTCAGTGCTTCTTTTATTACAGCAAATACCCGCTCGCATCCTCAACAATCCCCGAGCCCTTGCCAACATCTTCCAGGGTTATTGCGCCTTTTTTGGTTATTGCTGCAAAATCAACAGCCTCAACCAGGTATTCATTATACTTGAATGTTGTTTTTGTTTTCATCAAAAATGCCTGGAGGGCGTATGATTTCATTGCAAGATAAAATTTATCCCCATGCAACAGCCATCTGCTGTTCTTTCCCTCAAGCCAGGATTTGATTTTAAGATTTTTGAATTCATATCTTTTCCCATTATGCTCAAAAAATGCAACACAATGGACATGCAGCCCATGCCGGCTCTTTCCAAACGGCCTGCCTACAAAAAAATCAATTGTTGAGCCTGATTCAAACTGAATTCTTATCCAGTTCCAGGGGGTGAACGGGATGGCGGCAATAACTTTCTGCAAATATGCCTTGCCTTTTACTTTTTTACTATTCAGCATTCCTGAGAAATCAAAATAATAGTTTACTATTACCACTCCAAGCCCCTTTGCAACAGGGGGCTTGAAGATTTCAACTATTTCATAGGGAATCATGCCGTCTGTTGGGGCTCTTACTTTAGCTTTAAAATAGCTTTTTGAGCCTGAACTCACTGAAACATAATAATTCGGATAATGGCCTCTGACGCTAACAATCTTTTTGTTCCTCTCTGCAACAAGAAGCTTGCCTTCCCCCTTGCTCTGAACTTTTAGCAATACATTTGAGTCAAGAACAACTTTTTTTCCAAGTTTTGAATCATAAAGCCAGCACAGTGCAGCACAGCAAACCTCTCCCTCTTTTGGATTTATAAGTTTCTTTTTTGAGGACTTGACATGTGTTCTGTTAACTGTGACAGAGCCTTGAGCCCTTCCAAATGTAAGAACCACCTGCTCTTTTTTTCCCGGAACACACAAATGCATAAACCAGTATTCCTTTCCGGAGATAGGCAACTCCTCAATTGAGAAAAAAAGGTCATCCGGCCCCTTATACACATTTGATTTGAACACTCTTGAAAACGCATTGATTCTTGATTTTAGGTTAATTGCATCAACTCTCCACTTTTTTGTGCTGAGAAGTCTGCGAATTTTTGAGTTGTAAAAATCAAATTTCATAACAAAATCCCCCAGGAATTCTCCATATTTCCCCAGCCGTTCTCAAGCACAATTTGCTCTGAGCCGTCCTGGAATTGAATTTCAAGCCTCTCAAATACTGCAGGGTACTCATTATACTTAAATGTTGATTTTATCGGGAAGATGCTGATATTCTTTACAAAAGTCCAGCAGGCATGCGCATATGCACTGCAGACTCCCTTTATTTCAAACCCATCGCCCTGGGCGCTTATCGAGTGGGAGTATAAATTTTCACTGATTCTTTTTGGCATAATTTTCATTTTTTGAGTCTTAAACACCCTTTTTGAAGGCGCATGGTAGACGGCAATATCGCTTGTAAGCAAATTTGCAGGGCTGACAAGCTCAGTTTTTATTCCTGCATTGTCTCTTAAAATATTCTTGTTTACATATGCCTGCATATATGTAAGAAAGCTCCCGTCTGAAAAATGATAAATCCCCCAATACCACTGCGGGGGCGGGGAGGCAAGGTACATCTTTTGAAAATAGGCTGTTCCTTTTATCTGCTTTATTTTCCCATCAGCTGTTTTTTCAGTGCCTTCAAGCTCAAAGCGCTCAATTCTTGTTCCGTCAACCCTTAGAAGGCCTGCCAGATATTTTGTTGAATCGTAGTGCGGGTCGTTTGCCGGGTGTTTGTCAATATATTTTGCAACAAGCTCAAACTCAACTTCATCTGTTTTTATTTTAGTCAGCCATTCTTCATCAGATTTTTGCATAAGCATGCTTGGCGTGTTGCCCGGAGCCGTAATTGACTTTTTTTCCATATCCAGGCTCATCATGCTCTTTTCAAGCACAAAATTCTCCCTTACCTTTTTTCCATCATAATACCAGGCAGCCACTGCTCCGTCCAATCCAAGCTTGTTGCCCTTGGGGATTATCTGCCTTGGCACGCTTATATCCATCCCGTTTACTGAAATTAAACTATCTTGCTTTATTGACCATAGGATTTCAATCTGCCTGCAGCGCCCAGTTTTCTTTGTATTTTCATCATGGATAAAAAAAAGCCAGAACCACCAAAGCCAGCCTCCGGGCATAAGCTTTATTGAGGGAACAGACCATATATTTTCCAATATTTCGGATTTTGATAATTCTTTCCCCTTCCCTTCTCTATATGACATGCTGTGATTATGTGAATAGCTATTTTTATTGTTTGCTTTATAAATAAAATTGATAATTATGCCCAAGCTACCTGAGGTCAAAAACTATGATGCAATAGTGGTCGGTGCAGGCCCTTCAGGCTGCTCTGCCGCAATCTTTTTAGCCCGCGCCGGCAGAAAGGTGCTTCTTGTTGACAAGGCTAATTTTCCAAGGGAAAAAGTATGCGGGGATGCAGTCTCCGGAAAGTCTGTAAGCGTGATTGGGGATATCGGAGTGTTGAAGAGCGTTGAGCAACAAAAGCACGGAATTGTCCGCAATATAAAGCTTGCTGCGCCCAACGGCTATGAAGTATCCCTTCCCTTTGAGCCTGCCCCCGGCCTTGATTGCGCAGGATATGTTTATAGGAGAAAATTGACCGATAACCTGCTTTTTGAATCTGCAAAAAATGAGGGGAATGTTGCAATAATTGAGAATTTCACTGTGGCCAAATTGCTAAAGGACGAAGGTGGAAAGGTAAGGGGGATTGGCGGAGCAACCGGCCACTCCCAGATTGCAATTGCTGATAATAAAAAAAATAAGGAGTTCTTTGCAAAAGTAGTTGTTGGGGCAGACGGTGCAGGCTCTGTTGTTGCAAGGCAGCTGGGCCTTAGGGGAATCCCCCCCAACCATCTTTATATGGGAGTGCGCGGATATTGGAGAGGCGTAAAAGGCCTAAAGGATGAAATTGAGCTCTTCTTTATTGATGAAGTATTGCCTGGCTACTTGTGGGTATTTCCATTGGGCGACGGGACGGCAAATGTTGGATTGGGAATATTGGCTTCAGACTTGAAGAAAAAAAAGGGCCATCTAAACAAGATTTTGCTAAATGCTATTGAGAATGCGCCTACATTAAAGGCGAGGTTTAAGGAAGCAAAGCTTGAGGGGCGCATAGGCGCGTGGATAATTCCGCTCGGCTCTTATAAACGCAAAAATTCAGGAGATGGCTGGGTGCTTGCAGGAGATGCTGCATCATTAGCAGATCCTTTCTCAGGCGAAGGGTTTGGAAATGCATTATCCTCTGGAAAGTTTGCAGCACAGGCAATAGATGAGGCGCTAAAAAAATATCCTGAAGCAAACCCCATCCCCGCAATGGCGCTAAAGCCATATACAGATAAAATTGAGAGTGCTTTGTACCCTGAGATGCAAATAACATATAAGATGCAGCAGGCAGCCAGATTTAAGTTTATATTTAATTTGTTTATCAAAAAGGCCGCAACAAAGCCAGAATTTAAGCAGATGATGGCTGATATGCTTTCCTCAAATGAGAACAAAAAGCAGGTGTCAAATCCATTGTTTTATCTAAAGCTTCTTTTCCTATAATTTTTATTTCAAATCCACTTCTTCCTTTTGAAAAATACAAGCAAAATAATTGCAATCACGCCCATTGCACCCAATGCGCCGAAATATCCAAACGGATGCGCCAATTCAGGCATAAACCTGAAATTCATTCCATACAATCCTGTGATAAAAGTCATGGGAATAAATACTGCTGTAAAAATAGTAAGCACTTTCATAACTTCATTTGTTTTGTTTGAAATAGATGACAAATAAACATCCAGCATGTTTGCAAGCATGCTTGTAAACGTATCTGTGGTGTCAATTGACTGCACCACATGGTCGTTCAAGTCTTTGAGATAAATTTCAGTGCTTCTTTTAATCAAGTCAGTTTCCCTTCTCTGCAGTTTGTTTGTAACTTCCCTCAAAGGCCACACTTTTTTCCTTACATAAAGCATTTCCCTTTTCAATTTTTGTATTATTCTTAAAGTTTTCTGACCTGCTCCGTTTGCAAGCTTTTCTTCCACATCTCCGATAACTTCCCCAATTCCGTCAAGAGCAGAAAAATACCTGTCAACTATGGAGTCCATCAAAATATACGCAAGATAATCTGCGCCCATTTTGCGTATCTTTCCCCTCTTATTCCTTATACTCTCCTTAACCCCCTTGAAAATATTCGGCTTTTTTTCCTGAAAAGACAATACATAATTTTTTCCAAGCACAAGCGCAACATGCTCATCAGTTATCTCCTTTTTTCTTGGGTTATATTCCAAACTTTTCAATACAATAAAAAGATGGTCATCATAATCATCCAATTTAGGCCTTTGCTCTGTATTTACCAAGTCTTCCAAAAGCATTGGGTGCAATCCAAAACCCCTCCCGATTTCCTCTATAATTCTCAAATTATGCAACCCGTCCACATGTATCCAGGTTATCCCTTTCTTTCTTTTTGCCTTTATTGCCTCTTTTGCATTCTTCGCCCTTCTCTCACTATACCTTCCCTTATCATAATTGACAATAGTAATCTTCCCGGTATCAGTTCTTTTATCCCCTATATACACTAATGTTCCCGGCGGCAGGCCTGCCTTCGGATAATCTACATCAATCAAATCTGACAATGGCATGTAAAACAAGTTTCTTTCCACCTATATAAATATTCCTGAATATCCCTTCCCTGCCGAATCAAAACAATTTGCTTTATTAACTCACAATTGGTTGGTTTTTTGGTGGTATTGGTGAGAAATTTCATATTTGCATTTGCAATTTTTTCCCTCCTATTTATTTCAGGGTGCGTTGTCCCCCCCGACGGTGCTATTGCATGCACAATGGAATATGCGCCTGTTTGCGGAGTGGACGGAATTACTTATTCCAACCAGTGCATGGCAAATGCGGCAGAAGTTGAAATTGCTTATTTCGGGGAATGCACCGCATCTAATATTACTGAAGAAGTTTCAAATGAAACAGGAGAAATTCCCGTTGTTGAGGAAAATGCAAGCGATACTCAAATAGGAATGCCCAACCCGGCATCAGTATATTGCGGGGAAAATAATGGAACGCTTGAAATGCGCGAAGCCGAGGGCGGAACTGTTGGCTTTTGCATATTTAGTGACGGAAGCGAATGCGAGGAATGGGCATTTTACAGGGGCGAATGCTCCCCCGGAGAGGGCATAAAAGAGGATGAATGCGCAGGCATATTTGGAAAGGTTTGCGGGGTTGACGGAAAAACATATCAAAACAAATGCTACATAAACAAGGCAGATGTGTCAATAGAGCATATGGGCAATTGCACCTAAATCAACAAACTTGCCACCCTCTCCCCTTTTATTATTTTTTCAAATTATCTAATCTATGCGAGCATTGGAAATACTCTCAACATTATCCCTCATATTATTCTATACTGCAATACCCCTACTCCTTCCGCTAGGCTATGCCTATTACTATGCAGAGCCCACTCTCCAGCCGATTGCGATAGTAATATTTATCATGATGTTTCCCTCAATTCCGGTAATACTTTCAGGAATTTTCAAATGGCTTGCAGGCGGAATAAATACATTAATACAAAAATTATTCAGAAGGGAAGCTCCCTGGAATTTTGCAGTGGAAGTGTTTACCCGCCGCCCCGAATTATCCAAATTAAAATTCGGGGACATATTGGCTGTTGCCGCGCTTGCATGGATAGTAATCCCATCCATTACCGCCTACCCTTATTACATGTCCGGGCTTTCAATTGAAGATTCATTGTTTGAAAGCGTTTCCGGCTGGACTTCAACCGGCTTGAGCATTCTTTCCGCACCAGAGGAAATGTCCCCCTCGCTTGTATTATTCCGAAGCGTAACCCAGTGGGTTGGCGGGCTTGGAATAATATTGTTAATGCTGTCATTATTCAAGCACAGGCAGGCAAAATCCCTTCTTGCATTTGAGGCAAAAGATTCAATGGAATTGGGGACAGGCAACACTGCAGCAAAAATATGGAAAATATACATATTTCTCACAATACTTGCAATAGCCGCACTCATCTTATCCGGGTTTGATCTGCTTACTGCATCAAATTTAGGATTTTCCGGGCTTTCAAACGGAGGGTTTTTCCCTTTCTCCTCTTTCCCCTTTCTCTGGATTCAAAAATTAATACTTGCATTAACAATGTTTTTCGGGGCAATCAGCTTTATGACATACAACAAATTGCAGGCAGGAAAGCTGAATGCGCTTTTAGGGGAAGAATTTCTTCTCTTCCTGGCTCTCATAATAATTTCAGTTTCCCTGATATTTTTCATAGCCAATGACGAGATATTTAACAGCATTTTGAATACTGTTTCTGCAATAGCATGCGGAGGGTTTGCAATAGGTGATTTGTCAGTCATGCACGAATTCTCCCTCTACATACTCATACTTTTGATGATTTGCGGGGGAATGTATGGCAGCACTGCGGGCGGAATCAAGCTTTGGAGAATACTTGTTGCATTAAAATTAGTTCTCACAAAAATCCGGCAATATTTTATGCCAATAGGCTCGGTGCAAGTGGTTAAGGTTGACGGCAGCACTGTGGAAGACCATACAATAACCGAAGTGCTCGGATTTATGTTTATGTACCTGCTTTTGTTTGTGATTTGCGCAGGAGTGTTTATGGCATGGGATTATGGAATAGTGGATTCTATGTTTACTGTTGCATCTGCAATGGGCAATGTGGGCCTTTCCACCATAAACATGGCAACCCTACCCATCTTCTCAAAATACTTTCTAATCATAATTATGTATGTAGGAAGAATTGAAATATTCCCGGTGCTTGCCTTGTTGAGGCTCATGGTGGGAAGAAATTGAGGTGTGTTTATGGGAAAAGTTGTAATATTCGGCGCAGGAAATGTCGGCAAAACATTGCTTGAAATATTGGAAGCAAGAAAGCACAAACTAACTATAGTGGATGAAAGCAGGGAAGTTTGCAACAAGCTTGCATCTGAAAAATCCATATCAGTAATACACGGGGATGCCACAGACCCTTCTCTATTGGATGATTTGGATTTGCAGGATATGGATTATGTATTCTGCGTTTCAGGAAGCGATGAATCCAATTTTCTTTCAGGGGTGTATTCAAAGCAGGCAGGCGCAAAAAAAGTTATTTGCAGGGTAAAATCTTTGAAGCATTCCCGCCTATTGGAAAAATTGGGAATTGACAGCGTGGTATCAGAATTAACCCTTGCAGCAGAGCTTGCAAACCGCGCCTCCTCCCCGACAATACACAAAATGCTCAACCCCGCAGAAAGCAAAATGGAGCTTGTTGAAAAAATTGTTGACAAGGGAATGCACAACAAATCAATTGCAGAATTAACCCGCGACAAAAAAACACTTGCAATTGCAATATATGACGGCAAAAAATTCATTATTGCAAAACCCACCGAGCGCCCCAAGCAGGGCTCGGTAATAGTAATATTGCGGGAAAGGGGATTTCTAAACCTTTAAGTTTTCTATTTCTTTTCTTGCTTTAATTTTTCTTTTTATGCCCCTTCTGCATTTTATACATTTTTTCCACTTCAGAAGAAGTTGTAATATCCTCAATGGATTTGTCTTCCCTTATCTCAATCATCCTGGGAAAGCGAAGTGCATACCCTTTCCCCCCTGCCTCTCCGCAGGTATGTATATTTGAAACAGATATTTCATCAGCAGACACTGACACAACCAATTTAGGCTCCACCCAAAAGTCAGGTGTCAGCTTGCTTAGCAATTCTTTCGGCTTTTCCTTCATCTTTATTCCCTTCAACATTTTTCCCGTATCTATCATTTCCTCTTCTGTAAAACCGCCCCCTACTTTTGCAACTGTTTCCAGCATTCCCGTATCTTCATTTCTTACACCTGCCAGCAACCCTCCGAAATTAAATTCAGCCCTCTGCCCTTTGCCCAAATAATAGCCCACAACAACAACATCCAAAGTATCTGCCATCTCCCCATAGCTCTTTTTCAATTTAATCCACGCAAACTCCCTGGCGCCCGCAACATAAGGCGCGCTTAAATCTTTTGCAATAACCCCTTCCAATCCCTTGTCAATGCATTTTTTAAAGAAATTTTCAAGTGATGCATCATTTTTCACAAACTTTAATTCAGCCGGCTCAATATCTTTTGCCCCTTTCACCAAATTTTCAAGCTCAGCCCTTCTTTTTTCATAAGGCTCCCGGGTAAAATCAATTCCGTCCAGATACATCAAGTCAAATGCAAACAATTTCAATGGAAACTCTTTTCTCATTTTTTCAATTCCATATTTTCTCTTCCTTTGAATAGTCGTCTGAAATGAATAATACCGCCCCTCTTTTTCATTAAATGCAAGCGCCTCCCCCTCAAAAATAGCTTTTTTTGCACCCAACTCTTCCACTGCTTCCACAATTTCAGGAAATGCATGAGTAACTTTCTCAAGCTTGCGGGAATATAATTCAATTTTTTTGCCGCTTTTATGCACCTGCACCCTAAACCCGTCATATTTCCCTTCCACAGCACAATGCCCTATTTTGTCAATTATCTCTTTTCCGCTGGGCAATCTTTCAGCCAATGCCGGCCTTATGGGAGAAAACAAGTTTAATTTGAAATTTTCAATTTCATTATAATCAAACAATGCAAGCTCTATCACCCTTCCCAAATCAGAGCATAAATTATAAGCCCGCTCAGCAGGCTTTCTTACCATTTTCTTAAACCCTTTCAATTCTGTTTCATATAATTCAAAATCATTCTTATCCTGCCTTATTTTCCCAGCTTTCAGCCCCTCCACTCTCCTCCTCTTGTCATAAACCAAAAATACTTCTCCTTCCCCTATTTTTTCCACTCCTCTTTCCTCGCATTCAAATTTCAATTCCAAAGAAGCGTTTGCATCATCCCCCTTCTCCTCCTCTTTCCTAACTTTTATCCTGAACACATGCCCGTCGCTCACCCTTCCAATGCCGCAAATAGTTTTCTTTACAATCGGCACCCTCAGCAATGTAATTGCATCAAGCATAGTAGGCCCCGCAACCCCCAGCCTCATTTTCCCCATGCAAAACCTTACAATATACTTAGCTTCATCCCCTTTTGCAGAATTCAGCAATTCAGCCAATGTCTTAATTTTGCTTTCCTGGCTCCCCCTTCCTTCCAATTTTGCCAGTTTGACAAGGGAATTATACACAACAACAAGCGAAAGCTCATGCGAATGCAATGACATCTGCCTTTTTTTGCCGCATGCCCACTTTGCAACCTCTCCCAAATCCCCCAATTTCTTAAACTCTTTGTCAATTTCCTTTTTATCATGCCCGCTAACAAGGGAAATTGCATTAATTGCCAATCTTTCCCCAATTCCCAATTCCAGCCCTTCAAATTCAGGAAGCAAAATTCCCTGCGAAAGGTATATCAGGGGCTTAATTTCATCTTTTTTGATTTCTAAAAGAAGCTTTGAAAAAATTCCGGCCATCTCAATTCTGGAACCAATTTGTTCAATTTCATTCCAAACTTTGGCAACTTTTGAAAATTGCATATCAAACCATCTGCAAGCAGAATAAAAAGTATTGCTGTTGGGGTTACCCCAACCTCCCGTATGTAATATGCTCCTGCTAATTTATATTTGCTCGCCTCTTCAGAATAATTGCATGGAATTCAGCACTCTTTTGCAAAAAAGGCATTCTGTACGGGCGTATATGGAAAAAGAAGTAGAAGAAGAAAAATTGCAAAAAATAATCAGCGCTTCCCTTTCCGCGCCCAGCGCAGGAAATTTGCAGGCATATAAAATATTTGTAATAAAAAACAAGGAAAAGAAAAAGCAATTAGGCAATGCTTCATTAGGCCAGGAATGCGTGCAAAATGCGCCTATTGTATTAATTTTTATTGCAGATAAGATGCAAAGCGGGGGGAAATACGGCTCCCGCGGCGAAAATCTGTATTCTTTGCAAGATGCAACAATTTCAGCAAGCTATGCCCAATTGGCAGCAGCAGATTTAGGCTTGGGAAGCGTATGGATAGGTGCATTTGAGCCTGAAAAAGTTGCAAAAATTATTGGAATTGATACAAACAATTTCCTTCCTGTTGCAATTATTCCAATAGGATATACGGCAGAAGCACCTGAAGAAAGGGAAAGAAGGGAAAAAGAGAAAATAGTAAAAGAAATTTAATCTATACTCTTATGCGCTCACGAAGCCGCTCAGAATAAAGAACGCTTTTCTTCAAAAGCTCAGCCTTCTTTTTCTTATATTTCTCAACAAATTCTACAAGGTCATCAAACAGCCTTAATATTATTCCGATAACGAGCAGCACCATCCCCACAATAAGCAATGAAAAAAACCTTCTGAATCTTGGATAGTACATCTCAGACGTATCCCCCCCCAGCTCAAAGATGCCCATAGCTTCAAAAAAACCGTCAACATATCCATCCACAGGAGATAAAACTTGAGCTAAAATTCCAGAATCCTGCCCGCCTCTGTCTGAAAGGCAGGGGGGATTTGCACAGCTTGGCTCTCCACCAGAAGCCGCCTCACCAATCTGGCCTGTAACCTGTATCAGCATATCACTAAGTCCCATGCCAAGGCTTAGAAAACCCCAAACCATTATCAAAAGCCCTATGTAATAGGAGATTGTGCCAACAGTATGCAGAGAACTCATGCTGCCACCATGCTAAAACCAATGCAGAAACTAATTAAAACGCTTCGCACCCTCCCCAGCCAATTCATTGGAAAATAGATTAATTCTAAAATATTCCCGTTCCCAATTATACTTGATATTTATGGACTCCCTCAAAGACAAATTCACACCAATAAGCGAAATTCTTGCAGGAAAGCACAATAACAAGAAAGTGAAAATAAGGGGATGGGTGCACCGGGCAAGGCACTCTTCTGAATTTGCATTTGTAGTAATGCGGGATTCTACAGGAATAATACAGTGCACTGCAAAAAAAGAAAAAACAACTTCTAAAATATTCCAGGATGCTACTGAAGTCTATATAGAATCCTCTGCAATGGCTGAAGGAAAAGCAAAAAAAGACAAGCGCGCCCCAGGGGGATGGGAAATTTCCCTCTCTGATTTCTCAATAATATTCAAAGGCCAGCCTTTTCCAATTGCAAAAGACAAATCAACAGAATTTCTCCTCGATACAAGGCATTTATGGCTTCGCTCCCAGAAATTGACAAAAGTAATGAAATTGCGCCATTATACAGTGCGCTCATTGCAAAATTTCTTTGACAACAAGCAATTTTTCGAGCTTCCCCCCCCTATAATTACAAAATCCGCATGCGAAGGGGGAGCGACTCTTTTCCAGATGGATTATTTCGGCGAGCCCGCCTACCTCACCCAATCCGGGCAGATGTATGCTGAAGTGTTTATGTTTGCATTGGAAAAAGTGTATGTATTAGCTCCTTCTTTCCGCGCCGAGCCATCCCGTACCGTGCGCCATTTGGCAGAATACTGGCACCTCGAGCCTGAAATGGCATTTTATAACCAAAAAATGAACATGGAATTGCAGGAGGAGATGTTAATTCACGTATGCCATGATTTGGCAAAAAACCATGCTGATTTATTGGAAGAAGTTGGCAGAAATCCGAAAGATTTATTGAAAATAAAAGGGCCATTCCCGAAAATGAGTTATGAAAAAGCAATTGAAAAATGCCAATCTTTAGGCTTGAAAATAGATTTTGGCCAGGATTTGGGAGCTGACGAGGAATTTGCGCTTACAAAAGAGCTGTCCCAGCCATTGTTTATCCACAACCACCCGAAAAAATTCAAGGCATTTTATATGCGCACAGACCCCAACCACCCAGAAACAGTGCTTTCCAATGATTTGCTTGCCCCCCAGGGGCATGGGGAAATAATAGGCGGAAGCGAAAGAATTTGGAACAAAGAAGAATTAATTGAAAGAATGAATGAGCACAAACTTGTAATGAAAGATTACCAATGGTATGTTGATTTGCGGGAATTTGGCTCAGTGCCCCATTCAGGCTTTGGATTGGGAATTGAGAGATTGGTAAAATGGATGCTTAATTTAGACCATATCCGGGATACAATTCCTTTCCCCCGCACAATAAACAGGGTTTATCCTTAATTTCCTCACCTGAGTATTTATAAACGCATATACCCATATATTATAACAGAGGGTATATACATGGAAAAAGCTGTATTGAATCGTTATGTTGGCGGAGCTACGAAAGAGCTTATAACAATTGCAAAAAGCGGCGAGCAAACTGCATTGCTTGATAGGCATTATCAAATGCAACAAACTATCAACAAGCATAAAAACAAAATTGCTCCTTCGGAGGGTATTCTCTCATCGGACAGGAGCAAAAGGCGGGAAGCTATCGCCGAGATGACTGCAAATAAGCAGCCTTTTAATGAAGCATCAGATCAGCTGTCAAATGCCTATATTACTATTAATTCTGCTCTAACCGAGGCAAAAATTGTTGAAAATCATGCTGAAGCTCAAAAGCAAATCTATGAAATTTGGCAGGAAGTATATTATAAAGTGTTAAAGAGGTTGGGGAGATAACTGGTTTATCCTTAATTGGAGGGAAACTTATCCTTCATTTTGGTAAATTTCTCTATTTTCTGCCCTGTATCAACAACCGCTTCCATAAGCACTATATCCAGCTCAACATCTTTCAATAATTTATCTGCCACATACAAGCTAAGTTCAGGGGACGAAAACAGGGTTGACCCTGTTTTGTTAAGCATTTGCTCATCAAGATTTATCCTTTCCTTGAATATCTTTCCAAATTTTGATTTTTTGATAGCTTCCAGCCTTGTAAGCAATCCCACTACTTGTTTCTTAGGCGAAGGATTATTTGCATGAGATACCTGAATTTTTCCCATAGTACCTGCTCTCCTTAAATATTGTGTTGTATAAGGTATAATTAAATGGAGTATATAAACCTACCGCACCCATCTTTTATTATAGTTTTTATGCCCTTTATCTATTTATGCAACCCCAGTTCCCTGCATTAAAAAAGCTTTATTTGCAAACCGTTATTGAAAACGGGCTTTCCCTTGCTTCTTTTTCCAAATTAAATGCTGAAGACAAAAAATTGCTTGAAAAAAAACATGAAAAATATTTTCTTTCCTCCGAATACCGGAAATTATTTACTGTAGTATTGACTGGAGGGGTGTTTGATATAATCCACCCCGGCCACATATTCACCCTGAAGGAGGCAAGGAAATACGGAGACATATTAATTGCAGTAATTGCAACAGATGAAACCGTGAAAAAAGCGAAAAAGCGGGAGCCGCTCCACCCCGCAAATGAAAGGTGCGAGCTTGTAAATTCAATAAAATATGTTGATTTGGCAATAGTAGGGGCATCCAAATGGCAGGATAGTTTGCACCGGGTTTCCCCAAATATTGTGGTATTTGGCTATGACCAAAAGGAAATGGATATTTCGGATGTGAAAATAGTAAAATTAGGCAAATTTGTTGAAAATTCTAAAACAGGTATAGTAAGGAACAAATTAGGGTTGTAATGTTTTCTTCTCTCCAAAAAGCTCATCAAGCTCTTTTTCATTCATTCTTCTTAGGTACCTTTTCTCGTGTTCCTTACATATTTCAAGTATTTTTTTTTACATACTCCTCCTTCACATCTTTTTCTTCATTTTCCCTGCTATGCATAGTATGCTAACTAACCGCCTATATTTATATTTTCCACCTGTTTACTGATATGATATGCCAGATAATAAAAAGCAAGTAACTTCCCGGGGAATACCCTCAAAAGATTCTATGTTTCTTCCTGCCCACGACTCCCCCCTAATACGCTCTTTCCAAGATAAGGATGAAAACATTACCCGCAATACTTGGGATTTAAGCGAAGTATCCACTTTCGTTTTTCCAAGAAAATTTCAGCCAAAATACCACTACATCGCAGCTTCTTTTCTTGCTTTATTAATGAAAAAAACAAATATGCAGGGAACTGAAATATCTGAATTTATAAAAGAAAATTCAATTTCCAAAGCAACTTTCTATAACAGAGTATTGCCCCGCTTGAGAAGGGTGGGAATGATAAAAGTTGAAAGGCAAACTATTGTTGCAAAAGAAAGCAAAAGAAAATTCCGCCCCATGATAATCTCCCTTTCAAAAACTTTCGGGAATTATTTGACAAAAATAGGAGACAGCTGGCTTGCATTGGTAGACGAAGCGCGCTCAAAGCACGAGCAGCAAAAAAGAATAAGCCAGTTTGAAGATAAAAAATAATCAAACTTTTTCAAATATATCTTCATTCGGATAAACAATCAGCCCTTCATTGGAAACAATGTCAAAGGGACAAATTTTCTGGGAATGGTTTGTGCCCCTCATTTTAAATATTTCAATAGCTCTCATTCTCACATTGTCATGCCTTGGGTGGTGCAGGGAAATTACCGCATCAGTCAAATTTTCCATCCCATGCCTTGTTTTCACATCCCCTTCTTTTTGCGCATCTGCGGAAAAGAGTGTGGTGCATTTCCATTTTCTAACCATTTCAAACAAGTTTAATTGCGCCTCCCTTGCATCATAAAGATTTCCAAACAGCGTAACATATGATGTCAAAGAATCTATTGCAACCCTTTTTGCCCCTATCTCGGTAATAGTATCCCAAATAAGCCCTCCTCCTTCTTCAGACAATTTTTTTACTTCATGGGGCTTGTAATTGATTATTGCAAGCTTTCCCTCGTCTTCCATTGTTTTAAAATCCCAGCCAAATGCCAATGAATGCTTTAGTATTTCCTCTTTTGATTCATCCAAAGAAAGAAATATGCCCGGCTCGTCATAAAATGCGCTTCCTGCATAAATAAACTGAGCTAGGAATGTGGATTTTCCGCTTCCAGGCCCTCCCATAATCAAAACAGAGGAATTTCTTTCAAACCCCCCCTCACAAAGCTCATCAAGCCCGGGAATCCCTGACGCAACCCTTCCATCATCATCTTCCACATCTTCCCTTATTTCATGGATTTGCACCTTGGTCATACTCTCCCAACCCATACAATCTTTAAAAAATATCATCTGCCTCAAAAAGCCCATGGCAACTACAAAAAATTCACCCCCCCCTTCAAATTTGCAGAAAATCCCCACCAACATCCCGGGGTTGGATGCATTATTCGGCGGGGGCCTCTCCCCAAAATCCAATATACTGCTATACGGAGAGCCCATGTGCGGAAAAAAGCTCCTTTTAATGCAGTTTATATATGAGGGATTGCGTTCCAACACCCCTGGCATTTTCACATTAACAGATTTTGGATATAATGAATGGAAAAATAAAATGCAAAATTTAGGGTGGGACCTGGCTCCTTTTGAAAAAAACAATACAATAAGCATAATCGACGCCTACTCCCGCCAATTCGAGCCTTCTATCCAATCTTCAGAAATATTGCATTATGTTGACAGCCCTTCCGCGCTTTCCCAAATTTCCCTTACCCTCACCCGCATAACCGAATCCATAAAATCAGACACCCACCGCTTCTCCCTCCACTCCCTTTCCTCCCTTTTGGAAGAAACAGATGAAAAATCGTTTTACAAATTCCTCCAATTCATAGTCGGCAAATTCAGAAAAAACAATGCAACAGCATTTTATACAATGGAAAAAGGCATGCATGATGAAAAAAAAGTTTCAATGGTTGAGCATCTGATGAACGGAGTAATAGAATTTGAGGGGGGCAAAATAAGAGTTAAAGGATTGGCATTTGCAAACAAAGATTGGCATGACTATTCAGTCACCCAAAACGGATTGCAGATAAAAATCTAATTTTTTACCATTTCTCAGCATGAATATTTTCTTTCCCTACTCCAGCTCCAATCAATTGCCCCGTTATACATTGCACAAACATTTTTGGGCCGCACATATAATAACAAGCATCCTTTTGCACAAGGCATTTCACTTTTATCATGCCAATATCAATCCTTCCAATCTCTTCGCACCATCCTGCAGGCGCATCCCCCCTCGTAATTGTATATGCTATTTCAAAATTATCATCTTTTTTTGCCATTTCATCCAATTTCTTTTTATATGCAAATTCATTTGCATGCCTTGCAGAATAAAGCAAATAATATTTCTTATTATGCTTCACAGAATGCAAATATTCCACCATGCACAAAATCGGAGTTATGCCGCATCCCCCGCCTAAAAATATAATTGGCGTGTCAATTTTTTCAGGCAATAAAAACATTCCATAAGGCCCGCTTAAGTCAACCACATCCTCCTCTTTCAATTTATTCAGCGCAGTTGTAAATTCCCCGTGCACTTTAATGCCAAATGAAATTTCCTCTTCATTATGCGGATGGAGGCAGGAATATGAGCGGAAATTATGCTTTATTTCAGAAGGCATGTTGATATTTTTCAATACAAAGAATTGCCCTGGTTTATAGGAAGGCACCTTCCCTTCCATTGGCTTGAAAACAAATGTGTATATGCCCTTTCCTTCCTCTTTTTTCCCCGTCAACTTGTATTTCTTGTATTCTGCCATAATCTCATTTCACCCCTCATAATAAAAAACAGTGCACCCACTTTTACCCCTTAAAAATACCTTTAAAAGGTTTGAACCATCCTATATATTCACTCATCTTAGCCTAGATGATATTACAAATTTAGCTTGTGGTAGCATGGGTAAAGCTCAAAATGAAGAATCCGAATCTTTCCTGAAAGAAGTGCATGCTGTTTCTGTTACAGAGGAAAATGCCGACAAATTAATTGCATTGGCAGATGAAAAAGCAAAAAAGATAATTTCAGAAGCGCAGGCGGATGCGGTGCGCATAGGCGCACAGGCGTCAAAGGAAGCCGTGGCAGAAAAAAACAAAATAATTTCAAAAGCCAGAAAAAGCGCAGACAGAAAAGTAAAGGCAATTCTCGAGGAGGCAAACAAAAAAGCAACAATTCTTGCGTCAAAAAAGCTTCGCACATTAACAGCAAGAGATATTGCAGATTCGGTTTTATAGGGGGAATTTGAATATGCTAAAGCCTGTCAAAATGCTTAAAGTGAGGATGATAGGCCTTCTTTCTGACATGCAGTCCGCCCTCTCCCTTTGGAGAAGGCTGGGGCTTTTGCAGATTGAAACCACTTCTTTTGAAAATCTCCCTCTCAAGGAAGGAAAAACTTTAGATATTTATGATGAAATAAGCGAGCAACTTGTGAAAGTAAGAGCAATAAAAAATGCATTAAACAAAGTGCCTGTCCCCCCTGCACCGCTCGGCGGAAACACAATTGAATTGGCAAAAGAAATTACGATTGGAAGTTCCATTCTGAAATTAAGAAGATTGAAAAAATCCCTTGCAAAAAGGAAAGAGCCGCTTCTTGCCCAAAAAAAACCCATGCAGCGCCTTCTTTCCCTTAATGTTGATTTTTCCTCGCTTCCAAACAAGCTTAATTATTATTTATTTTCAATAGACAAAAAAATCCTTCCCACACTAAAAAAAGAATGGCCCAAATTTTCAGTCCACTCCCAATGGCTTGAAATACCTGACACTGAAAACAAAAAAAATGCAATTGCGTTTGTGGCAGTGCCTGCGGGCATCGACTGCTCAAATGCATTGGAAGGGATGGAAAAAATAGATTTGCCAAAGCTGCCCGGCACCCCCAGGCAGGCAATATTAAATATTGATTCCGAGCTTGCGGCAATTGATGAAAAATTAAGAAAAATAGATTTTGAATTGCAGGCTCTTTCTGAAAAATACTGCCCCTTATGCTCCCGCCTTGAAGAATCCCTCTCGCTCGACGCCCAGCTTGCGCGCGAATCAACAAAATTTGCAAATTCAAAGCAGGCGTTTTATGCAACAGGCTGGATAAAAGAAAAAGATTTTACAAAATTTGAAAGCACTACAAAAAAATTCCTAAACGGAAATATTGCAATAGCAGAAATTCCTCACAGCGAGCACCTAAACAAAGGCTGCCCCACAGTATTGGAAAACCCAAGAATTGCCCAGCCATTCCAATTTTTAGTGGAATTTCTTTCGGTTCCAAAGCCAAATGAAATAGACCCATCAATAATCCTTCTTTTCACAATACCAATAGTATATGGATTGATTGTCGGGGATGCGGGCTATGCAGTAATCAGCCTTATCATGGCAGCCATAATCAATTCAAAAGTAGCAAAAGGCGGCATGATGGACAATTTCACAAAAATATGGATGATTGGCGCAATACCTTCATTTATATTCGGAGTGATGTTTGATGAATATTTTGGCTACACCCATGAAGCAATATTAGGCAGTTCTTATTACACAGCATTTTTGCACCGCACAGGGGATGTGCAAGGCCTTATTCTTCTTACAATTGTTGTGGGATGGGTAAGCATTGCGTTCGGCTTCCTGCTTGGGGCAATAAATGAATGGAACCATTCCAGAAAGCATGCAATAGCAAAGCTTTCCTGGATTTTGGTGCAGGCTGGAGGCACCATGCTTGTATCCACTTTCCTTCTCAATGCAACAGGAACCGATATTGGGATGGCGGGCGCGGCAATATTTGTTGCAGGGGCAATATTGCTTGCAGCCACTGAAGGTGTGATGGGGCTTGTGGAAATTCCTTCCCTTGCATCCAATATAATGTCATATATCCGTATTGCGGCAGTCGGCATTGCAGGCGTAATATTGGCAGAGGCAATAAACAGCATGCTTGCCCCAGACTTTGCGTCCATGGCAAGCATTGAAGGAATGATTATATTCATATTTATAGCAATAATATATGTAGTAGCCCATGCGATTAATGCATTTATTGCAATGTTTGAGAGCTTTATTCACGGCTCGAGGCTGTCTGTAATAGAATTTTTCGGAAAATTCTTCCACGGAGGGGGAACCCGGTTCAATCCATTTATTCTCAAAAGAAAATATACATTAGACACTAATATTCAACAAGATATTAAAGAGGTGTAAACATATGGCAGAACCAGCAATAAGTTTGTTTCTGGAAACAGAAGGAGCATTGGCAATTGCCGCAGGCATTGCCATGGCAGGAGGCGCTCTTGCAACAGCATGGGCGCAGGCATCCATTGGCTCAGCAATTATGGGCGTGGTTGCAGAAAGGCCTGAAGAGATGATGAAGCTTTTAATCTATATGGCCCTGCCTGAATTGCTCGTGCTTCTGGGATTCGTAGTTGCATATCTCATGCTGGACAAGGTTGGCGTGCCTGCAGCACACTAATCTTCCAGCCAAAAAGCAAGGAGTGAAACCATGGGTCTAGAGAATTTATGCCGCGAAATCGAGCAGAATGCAAAGGCTCGCGCAGCCGAATTGCTATCCGACGCAAGAAAGCAGGCAAAAAAAATAGTAAAAGAAGCTGAGGATGGGGCAGAAAGCAAAATAATTGCCGCAAAAAAAGATGCCACCCAGTTTTCAAAAGCAGAAACCAGCGAGCGCATAACATCTGCCCAGCTTGAAGCGCAGAAAATAATTTCTGATGCAAAAGAAGAGGCGGTAAGGAAAAATGTGCAGCTTGTATGGGAAGAATTTTCCCAGGCAAGAAAGCGCCCCGGATATGCAAAAAAATTAAGAAGATGGGCCGAGCTTGCAATTGAAGAGCTTTCCTCTCCGGGAGCAGTATTGCGATGCGCATCAGAAGACAAAACCATCCTTACTTCTGCAGGATTTAAGGTGGGAAAGCCGATTGAATGCGCCGGAGGAGTGCGGGCTGAAACCAAAGACAACAAAATAATTGTTGACTATACTTTGGAAGCCCAGTTTGAGCAAAAAAAAGAGAAAATTGTGAAAATTGTGCATTCAAAGCTTTTCACAGGCACTGACGAATTTATTATGCCTGTTTCCAAACCCTCCCGCTCTGCGAAAAAAAGAAAGCGCAGAAAAGGGAAGAAAAAAAGGAGAGGTAAAAGAGGTAAATAAAAATGTCTTTGCTTCGCTCAATTTCCTCGCTGTTTTCATTCCGCCCCCTTGTATATGGCTATGCCAACGCAAGAGCCCACGGCATGTTTTCAGAATTTCTTTCAGGCGCGCAGATGAATGAAATGATATCCCGCCGCACAGTCCAATCTTTGACAGAATCCCTTCAGCGCACCCCTTACAAGCAGGATATTGTAGACCTTTCTTTGAGATTTAAAGAAGAGGAATTAATCGAGCTTGCATTAGGAAAGAATTTTGCCCGCTTTGCAAAAAAGCTTCTTGAAATAACGCCCATCCAAGACAGGGATGTTATAAAAGCAATTTTGGCAAGATGGGACGCCCACAATATAAAAGCAATAATACTTGCAAAAAAGCAGAAAAAAACATATGAGCAAATAGCCCCTTTCCTTGTATTAGCTGGCACTCTTACAAGAGAAAAATTAAAGCCGATGCTTGAAGCCCAAACATCCGAGGAATTTTATTCCCTTCTCCGCGCAACAGAATTTGGCGCCGGCCTTCTTTCAATGCCTTCCTCTTACACAGACAGCTCGGTAAAAGAAATGATTCTTTCAATGGGAAAAGGCGATGCAGCGCTCGAGCCTATTTTGGGCGCGCTAGATGCTTATGCATACCACCTTGTAGCAGATGTATCCTTTGCTTCTGAAAAAGATATGAAAACAGTGAGTTCACTCCTCTCCAGAATTGCGTATAGAAAAAACCTAAGCACAGTGCTCCGCCTCACCGCGGCAGGAGCTTCTCCGGAGCAAATAAAACATTATATTGTGCCCGGCGGAAAATTCACAGCAAGGCAATGGGTAAGCATGGCAGCATCCCAAAATATTGAGCAAATAATGCAAAAACTCTCCCGCCAGCTCCCGGTTGCCACTGCAATGGAAGAATACAAAAAAACCAAAAAACTCTCTTCAATTGAAGTTGCGGTTTCCCAGGAAAATGCAAAAAAAAGCTTGAAGCAATTCAGGTATGCACAGCTTTCCCTCGGTATAATAGTCGGAGCACTTTTGTTCAAAGAGCAGGAAGTTTCCAACATACGCAAAATAGTGAGGGGGAAAGCTCTTGGATTGCATGAAGATGAAATAAAGAAAATGATGGTAATGGTGAAAAGCGAGCGGGCAAGCTAATAGTTTGTGTTTATGGTGTTGGTGAAAAAAACGAGAAAGCGAACGAGCATGAAAGAATTATGATATTGGTGAAGAAAAATGTCAAATGAATTATGCAATATTGCGGCAATAGGCGATGATTCCCTTCTTTCGGGATTCAAGTTAGCGGGAGTGCGCAATTTGCATTATGCAACAAATCCAAAAGAAGAGGAAGAAACCCTTGTCAAATTAATGAAGCAGAAAGATGTTGGAATAATAATAATAAGCGAGCAATTGCTTGAAGAAATTGACTTGAGATTGAAAAGAAAAGTGGAAGACGCTGCAAAGCCTGTTGTAATTGCAGTGCCCGGCCGCTCCGGGCCTATGGAGCAGACCGAATCCTTGGCAAAACTAATCAAGCGCGCGCTTGGGTTTGACATAATGGGCAAAGAAAAAAAATAATGTTTATTCGAGGTGCTGATGATGGGAAAATTAGTGAAAATATCCGGGCCTGTTGTTGAAGCTGAAGAAATGACAGACGCTTCAATGTATGATGTTGTAAAAGTGGGTAATGCAAAGCTTACAGGGGAAATTATCAGGATTATCGGGGATGTTGCAACCATCCAGGTGTATGAAGACACTTCAGGCATAAAGCCTGGCGAGCCCGTGCATTCAACCGGCCAGCCCCTTTCAGTAGAGCTCGGCCCCGGCCTTCTTACAACTTTTTATGACGGAATTCAGCGCCCTTTGGAAGGAATTGCAGAAAAATCCAAAAGCCCATTTATTCCAAGGGGAATAAGCGTTCCTGCAATTGACAGAAAAAAGAAATGGGATTTCACCCCTGTTGCAAAGCCCGGGCAAAAATTAAAAAAAGGAGATATTATAGGCACTGTGCAGGAAACAGAATTAATATTGCACAAAATTCTTTCACCATGCGACGGCACTTTGCTTTCTGTTAAAAAAGGAAAATTCACTGTTGTGGAAGATGTTGCAACAATTGAAACTTCTTCAGGAAAAAAGAATGTGCAAATGCTTACAACCTGCAATGTAAGAAAAGCAAGGGAAGTGCAGGAAAAGCTTGACCCCACCATTCCGCTCATCACCGGCCAGCGTGTAGTTGATACATTCTTTCCGATTGCAAAAGGAGGCACATGCGCAATTCCAGGGCCTTTTGGAAGCGGCAAGTGCGTTTCAGGAGACACACCTGTTCTGATGGCTGACGGCTCCCTTAAAACAATGGAACAGCTTTATGAATGGAGTTTGCAAAACGGAAACAGCGATTGCGGAATTATGGAAGAATATATATCCCTTAAAAATCCCGTATCTACTTTTTCATTTGATTCTGAAAAAATAGAGAATTCCTCTTCACTCACTTTCTATAGGGGGGTAAGCGATTCATTAATCAGGGTAAAAACCCGTTCAGGAAGAACTGTTAAAGTAACGCCCGTCCACAAGCTTTTCAAAATTGATGAGAAAGGAGAAATTATTGAAACCCAGGCAAAACAGCTTAAGAAAGGGGATTTTATCACTTCCATAAGAAAAGTAAATTGCGAAAATAAAAATTCCAAGCTGGATGTTTATTCACTAA
Organism: Microcaldota archaeon; assembly: GCA_043810635.1. Lineage (GTDB taxonomy): Archaea > Micrarchaeota > Micrarchaeia > Anstonellales > Anstonellaceae > 1-14-0-10-45-29. Next base: position 23,059 of record JBDRNY010000025.1, read on the forward strand.
AAGATGCAAGAACAACAGATAACTCCATAAGGGAAGATATTTCAGAAAATTTACGAAAGGCAAAGAAGCTGAAAATAGCAATTGACCTCCCGCAAACAACAATTGATTCCTTAATTTTCAAACAAGTAACCCCAAAATTAAAATGGATTAAGGAGATTTATTCAAAACTGGGGCTTCAATTGCCAATTCCAAAAAAATTGAGGGGAGACAGGAGAGGCTCGGAAATTGCAATTCCTTCAGAAATTACCCCCGATTTATCAGAATTTTTCGGATTTTTTGTTTCAGAAGGATATGTGCGTTCTGGCAGAATTCTTGTTTTCACAAATTCAGACGAAAAACTCCTCCAGAGGTTTGCACAGCTTGCAAAATCCCTTTTCAATATTGATTCAAGAACAGAATTGCAAAAAAACAAAACACCCAGCATCCTCCTTCCAAGCAAAATTCTTGCAGACTTTGTTGAATTGCTAAATGTTGGAAAAAATGCGCACACAAAAAGAATCCCCGCAGAAATTCTCAACTCAAGCAATGAATGCATGTCCAGCTTCCTAAAAAGCTATTTCCTCGGAGACGGCTCTTTTTACGAAGGCGACATCGAGCTTTCAACAGCCAGCAAAGAGCTTCAATTGCAGCTTTCTTATGCGCTTACCCGCTTAGGCATATTGCACTCTCTTTCAAATAAAAAAGACAGAAATCGGATTTTCATAAGGGGAAAGGAAAATCTTGCCAGTTTCTCCCAATCAGTTGGAAGCAACCATAAGAAACTACTGGCAATTCCGGACTATCTTCATTCAACCAAAACAAGCTATACTGCAAAAGATGTTGTCCCGCTTTCACCTTCAGCAATAAATTCGCTTTACAGAAACTCAGATGTAACCTACAAGGAATTGAAGGAAAACGGGATAGAAATACATAATTACATTGGAAATAAGGAGAAAATGAGCGCAAAAACTTTCAAAAAATTTGTACAGGCAGCCTGCTCCTGTTCCGGCGGGCGCGTGCAGCAATTGCAGTTGCAAGCAATCTACAAGCTTGCCTTGGCTCTTGAATACATTTTCTGTGATGAAATTGCTTCAATAGAAGAGATAAGCGGTCCGTTTGATGTCTATGACATTTCAATTCCAGGAATGGGAAATTTTGTAGGCGGATTCGGAGGCATTCTCCTCCATAATACTGTTGCACAGCACCAGTTTGCAAAATGGTCTGACACCCAAATTGTAGTTTATATCGGATGCGGTGAAAGGGGAAATGAAATGACAGATGTATTGTCAGAATTTCCCCACCTTATTGACCCAAAAACAGGCAAGCCATTGATGCAGCGCACAGTATTAATTGCAAACACATCAAACATGCCTGTAGCAGCAAGAGAAGCATCCATTTACACAGGGATTACAATTGCAGAATATTACAGAGATATGGGCTATGATGTTTCTTTAATGGCAGATTCCACTTCAAGATGGGCAGAAGCTATGAGAGAAATTGGAGGAAGATTGGAAGAAATGCCCGGAGAGGAAGGATACCCTGCCTACCTTGCCCGCCGCCTTGCAGAATTTTATGAGCGCGCAGGAAGGGTGCGATGCCTCGGAACAGACGAGCGCTATGGCTCTGTAACAATTATCGGCGCAGTCTCCCCTCCGGGAGGAGATATTAACGAACCGGTTTCTCAAAACACCTTGCGTGTTACAAAAGTATTTTTGGCATTAGAAGCATCGCTTGCCCAAAGAAGGCACTTTCCCGCCTTCCACTGGCTCCACTCCTACTCTCTTTACGGAGACATTCTTGACAAATGGTTTACACAAAACATTTCATCTGATTGGGTGTCTTCAAGAAAAAAAGCAATGGCTCTTTTGCAAAAAGAGGCTGAATTGCAGGAAGTTGTGCAATTAGTAGGCCCTGATGCATTGCCTGAAAAAGAGCAGGTTATTTTGGCGGTTACAAAAATGATTCGCGAAGACTTTCTGGGCCAATCTGCATTCCATGAAATCGACACATTCGCCTCCCTCAAAAAGCAATACTTTATGCTAAGAAATATTTTGCGCTTTCACAAGCGCGCAACCAGCGTGGTTGATTTGGGAGTTCCTCTCAAAAAAATATTGTCAGTCGGAGTTAAGGAAAAGATTGCAAGAATGAAAGAAACTTCTGAAGACAAGCTTTCTGCGCTCGAGAATCTGTATAATGAAATAGATTCTGAGTTTGATTTGCTTGGCAAGAAATAATGGTGGTGTTGATGAGAGAATACAAAACAATAACAAAAATCGCAGGCCCTCTTGTGTTTGTATCTGATGTGCAAAATGTCGGATACAACGAGCTTGTTGAAGTGACTCTTCCATCAAAGGAAAAGCGACTTGGGCAAGTGTTAGAATCTTCCAAGGGATTGGCGGTTGTGCAAATTTTCGGCCCTACTGCAGGAATCAACATATCTGGCACAAAAGTAAAATTTCTCGGCGAAACAATCAAATTAGGAGTATCTGTTGACATGCTTGGCAGGGTATTTGACGGCATGGGCAGGCCCCGTGACAAAGGGCCTAAAATAACTGCAGAAAAAAGGCTTGATATAAACGGAGAGCCTCTTAATCCATATTCCCGAGACTATCCAAAAGATTTTATCCAGACAGGAATATCAACAATCGATGGTTTGAATACACTTATCCGCGGCCAAAAACTCCCAATTTTCTCAGGTTCAGGTTTGCCCCACAACTCTCTTGCAGTGCAAATTGCGCGGCAGGCAAAAGTAGTTTCAAAGCAAAAAGAGCCTTTTGCGGTTGTTTTTGCCGCAGTGGGAATTACACATGAAGAAGCATCATTTTTCATGAGAGATTTCAAAAAAACAGGCGCTCTTGAGCGTGCTGTATTGTTCTTAAATTTGGCAGACGACCCGTCGGTTGAGCGTCTCATCACTCCCCGCCTTGCCCTTACTACAGCAGAATTTCTTGCATATGAAAAAGACATGCATGTGCTTGTCATTATTACAGACATGACAAATTATTGCGAAGCATTGCGTGAAATTTCTGCAGCAAGGGAAGAAGTGCCCGGAAGAAGGGGCTATCCCGGATATATGTACACCGACTTATCTACAATTTACGAGCGTGCCGGAAGGGTAAAAGGAAAAAAAGGCACAGTCACACAATTTTCAATCCTCACTTTGCCCGGAGATGACATTACCCATCCAATTCCTGATTTGACAGGCTATATTACAGAAGGGCAAATTGTATTGGGAAGGGATATTCACAGAAAAGGCATTTACCCCCCTGTTGATGTTTTGCCCTGCCTTTCTCGGCTTATGAGTTCTAACATCGGCCCGAATAAAACAAGGGAAGACCATAAGGGAGTTGCAGACCAGCTTTATGCTGCCTATGCAACAGGAAGGGATTTGCGCTCGCTTTCAGCTGTGGTTGGTGCAGAAGCTCTTTCAGAAACAGACAGGAAATATCTGGAATTTGCAGATGCGTTTGAAGACAAATTCATCCGCCAGTCGCATGATGAAAACCGCTCCCTTGAGCAAACACTTGATTTGGGATGGGAATTGCTTTCAACGTTTCCAGAATCCGAGCTTACAAGGGTAAAAAAAGCGCATATTGAAAAATACGGAAAAAAATACCGGAAAATGCATGAGGAAAAGCCTGCAGAAGGGGAAGCCCCTGCTGGAAAAAAGGATGATTATGCAGATATTGAGGAAAAAGTGGATGAAAAATTAAGGCATGAGGACGAAAACGAAGATTAGGCAGAAAAATAAGCAAGGGCGAGCAAGCCGAAAAAAATGAAAAAAAATAAAAGATGGCGAGCAAGCCGAAAAAAAGATGAAAAAATAATTTGGAAGAAAATGAGGCGGAAAAGCCGAGGAAGAAAATAAAATTGGAAGAAAATGAGGCAAGCAAGCCGAAAAAAATGAAAATGGATATGTAGGTTGATGTAATTATGGCAGAAACCCCCACTCCAACAAGAATGGAGTTGATAAAGGCAAGGAAAAAAATCAAATTGGCAAAGAAAGGGCACAAGCTGTTAAAGCAAAAAAGGGATGTGCTTATAATGGAATTTTTCAAAATACTTTCCAAGGCAAAAGATTTGCGTACTGAATTAAACTGGGAAATGGCAAAAGCATACAAATCAATTGCAATCGCGCAGGCATACCACGGAGTGGCTGAAGTTGAAAATATTTCAATGTCAGTCTCCCGCGCCCCGGATGTGGGTATCGACGTGAAAAATGTCATGGGTTTGAAAATATCAAAAATAGAATCCGAATCTGTTGAATCAAAGCCCCTTCTGAAAAGGGGCTATTCAATTATCGGCTCATCCGCAAAAATTGACGATGCTTCCGAAGCATTTTCCAAAGCCCTTAATTTGGTAATTCGCCTTGCAGAAACCGAAAACGCAATAAGAAAATTGATTAGGGAAATTGAAAAAACAAAAAGAAGGGTAAATGCATTGGAATTTGTAATGCTTCCCCGCCTCAATTCCCAGACAAAATCAATTTCCTTCAGATTAGAGGAAATGGAAAGGGATTCATTTGTCATGCTTAAAACAATAAAGCGAAAGCTTGCAAAAGCCCGGGAAGGCGAATCCCTCCCGCCCAAAATTTCCGCACAGAAATCTTCCCGCCCCAGAAAATTGAAAAAAATAACCCATTCTTCACGAAAAATAAAAAGAAAAATAAAAAAGAAAAAAATTACACACAAAAAAATAAGGAGGAAAGTTAAAAAGAGGAAGAGGGGAAGGTAATTTGGTATTTTAAATGGGAAAAGATTTTGAAGAATATTTCAACCAGCTTCTAGAACAACGAAAAAGATGCAGCCAAAAAATAAGTTGCCGCCTTACTCACAACATTTCCAGCCTTTCCCGCAACATTTCTACCTATTGCTGCCTTCATTCTCATCACCAGCATGCAATTATCCCAATATACATTTAAAAGCAATAATTCAGTTTCCCACCCATGAGCGATCCAAAAATTCGGGGCAGCACGCATTCCAGTCCGAAGACAACTTCAGCTTCCCATACCAAACTGTCCGAATGGCATTCCAAGCCAGCATCTGATGTATTCAAGGAATTAAATTCCTCCCACCACGGCCTCACACCCAAAGAAGCTTTAAGCAGGATTGAAAAATTTGGATACAATGAATTCAAGGAAACTAAAGAGCCATCCATATTAATAGTATTTTTCAGGCAATTCAAATCCACAATAGTATTTCTTCTTCTTGCCGCCGCAGCCATTTCCTTTCTTCTTGGAGACATTTTGGAAGCCCAAATAATTATTGCAATACTTGCAATAAATGCAATTATCGGCACTTACCATGAATTCAATGCGCAGAATGCCCTTTCCGCCCTAAAAAAATTCCAAACTCAGCGCGTAAATGTTATGCGGGAAGGGTTTGAGGAAATAATAGACGCAAGAGAGGTTGTGCCCGGGGATGTAATTGTTTTGCGCGCAGGGGACAAAATTGCGGCGGACGGCAGGGTGTTTGAATCCGCCTCACTTACAATTGACGAATCAGTGCTTACTGGAGAGTCCAAGGCAGTAAGAAAAATAACCGACCCCCTTAAAGGCAAGCTGGCTCTTGCAGACAGGAAAAATATGCTATATTCCGGAACATTTGTCACTTCCGGCCGGGGGCTTTTTGTTGTTACAGAAACAAATGACAACACCGAAATAGGAAAAATATTTCTTGGCATAACTTCTGAAAAAGAGCTTTTCCCCCTGCAGATAAAAATAAACAAATTTTCCTCAAATTTGGGAAAAGCTTCAATTGCCGCAGTCACCCTCTTTATTGCAGTTTTTGCATTCATCCTCGGCCCCGAATTCAGCTACGGGTTTGAAACAGTGCTTGAATTGGCCATTGCTCAGGCGGTTGCATTCATCCCAGAAGGGCTTCCCATAGTTATTACAATTGCGCTTGCTGTCGGAGTTTCGCAGATGGCAAAAAGAAATGCAATTACAAGAAAATTGCAGGCGATTGAAACAATAGGCGGGGTGAGCATTTTATGCATTGACAAGACAGGCACCCTTACAATAAACAAAATGTCTGTGCAGGAAATAGTGCTTTCAAACAAAAGATATTGCATCTCCGGCGACACCTATCTTGAATGCAAGGGAGAAAAATCAAAAGCTATCGAGCTTCCCGGCATACTCCCCCTCATCGAAACAGGGCTTTTGTGCAATGACTCTTCCTATGACAACCTTTCCCAGAGAAGGATTGGGGAGCCTATAGAAATTGCAATGACTGAATATGCATCAAAATTTTCATATGACAAAAACAAATACAACCTTTCCCACCCCCGCGCAGGGGAGGTGCAATTTGACCCTAAAAACAAGTATATGATGACAGCAAACAAAGACGGGGAAAATTTGAAATTCCATTTGAAAGGCGCACCCGAAGTCGTGCTAAAATTCTGCACCAGCATTTTAATTGAGGGGCAGAAAAGAAGAATTATTTCCGCAGACAATGAATCTATTTCAAAGCTTACTTCAAAAATGGCAAAAGAAGGATTGCGGGTGCTTGCATATGCCCAAAAAACAGAGCAGAAAAAAATGGACAGCCTCACTTCAGGCTATACATTCACAGGCTTGGTAGGATTCCGGGATCCGTTGCGTACTGATGCAGCGGAAACAATAAAGCGGGCGGAAGATGCGGGAATAAAAGTTGTTATGATAACCGGAGACCACAAATTAACAGCCCAAAGCATTGCAAAGCAGGCGGGAATAATTTCATCTGCTTCAGACAGGGTGGTTGAAGGATTTCAGATTGAGCAGATGGGCAAAACACAGCTTGCAAAAATAATATTAAATATAAAAGTTTTTGCGCGCGTTACCGGCGAGCACAAGTCCATGATTGTTGATGGGTTCAAAAAGCACGGCTGCATTGTTGCAATGACAGGGGACGGCGTCAATGATGCGGTTGCATTAAAAGACGCCCATGTAGGTGTATCCCTCGGCTCTGGCACAGATGTTGCAAAAGAGGCGTCTGACATAGTAATAACAGACGACAAAATAACCAGCATAGTTGATGCAATAGAAGAGGGAAGGCGCTCATCTGTCAATGTAAGGAAAGTTATCAAATATTTGTTTGCAACAGATGTTACAGAAGTATTGTTTTTGCTTGCAATAATCCTCTCGCCTTTTTGGGCAGGCTCCCTCCTCCCCCTCGCCCTTCTTCCCATCCACATATTATTTGTAAATTTGGTAACAGACGGGGTATTGGATGTTTCATTGGCAACCGAGGGAAAGGAAAAGGATTTGATGAAATTAAAGCCAAAATATTTTTCAGGCAAATTATTTTCCCGTGATGTGGTAAAATTTATTGCAATTTCCTCTATTATAATGGCATTGGGAATGTTTGTAACCTATTTATTCTACCTCCCGTTCAACATTCCGCTTGCGCACAAGCAGACAATATTTTTCACCCTTCTTGCATTTTTCCAGATATGGAATTCCCAAAATGCCCGCTCCACCACCCAAAGCGCCTTCTCACTCGGCATTTTCAAAAACAAGTATTTGGTTGCGGCAACAATAATATCAATAGCAATACAATTGCTTGTAATCTACCACCCCTTCTTCAACGACTATTTGAAAACAATGCCCCTCTCCCTCTTTGACTGGGCAATAATAATCGGAATTTCCTCCTCAATATTTATCTCATTTGAATTACTGAAATTTTTACACAGAAGGGGAATCCGGACGCTTGCCTAAAAAGAAAAAACAACTAGCCCCGATCGGAGTCGAACCGATGTCTTCAGGTTCAAAGCCTGACGTCCTTGGCCACTAGACTACGGGGCTAAAAAACAGCATAAACTTAAGCCAGACAGGATTTAAAAAACAAAATCATATTCCACTGGAAAGCTGCCCCTTCCTTTTCCTTAAAAACAACTTTGCCCCTTCTAAAAATGCCTTCCGATAAGTTTATATGGTATGGCATGCCATATATCTAATGAGATGGTGCAGGGAAATAAATGCACATAATAAGGAAATGGGAATACACCTATCCCGGCGGGGACCTGGAAATTATCGAGGTAATCCAAACCCATGACAAAAAATATTCTCAAGGCATAAAGTTCAGTTTCTTATATCTGCGTTACGAGCCGCCCTCTGGTGCATACGTTCCCATGCTCGCAATAGACAATTCCCACGGACAAACCCACCTCCATTATCTGGGGCGCAAACCAATCCCGGTTAATTATGATTGGAAGCAGGCTCTAAGCGAGTTTGACAGGCTTGTAGAAGAATACCGAAAAAGAGAGGGGTTGTTATGATGGACAAATATGACAAAATTCTTGCAAAAAGGAAGATAAAGACAATTAAATTCGAGATTAGTCCCCACAGGGATTTTCGCAAGCAAATGATTCGCGACATAGAGGCGGGCAAAGCGCAAAAGGAGGACTTAATTGTATACTTTGCGGACACAGAAACCTTTGCCAAATTTTTCACAAAAGAGAGGCTGCGCCTTCTAAGAACAATAAAAAATGAAAAGCCAAAATCTCTTTATGCATTGGCAAAAATGCTGAAAAGGGATTTCAAAAACGTGCAAACAGACGCAAAATTTCTTGAAACAACAAAGCTAATCACGCTTGAAAAATACAAAGTAGGAAAAAAGAAAAAATTGCGCCCAAGGACAAGCATTAAAAAAATAGAGTTGGAAATGGAAATATAGGTGGTGCTATGCTTTTGATGCAAATCAGCAAATTTTCAAAAAAGGCAGATTCCCTGTATGGCGCATCACAAATTCATGAAAAAAAATCACAGCATCATGCAGAAAAGGCAAAATCTGACAAAAATAATGCAAAAGTGCTGGCAAATTTTGCAAAAGATGCTGAAAATTTTGAAAAAAGCATGAATGTGTTGGCAAGAAGCAAACCTGATAAAATAGGCGCAAATATATATGCATTGAAAGAAGCATTTTTCAATCTCAAATTAAGCACATATGCGCTTTATGACAGCACTTTGCCTGACAGATATAACGTGAAAACCCGTCTTGAAGGATATGCAAAGAAAATATACGAGTTTACACTTTCCCCATTTCTTACAAAGAAAAAAGACCAATTCCTAACCCTTGAAAATATTTTAAAAGAAGCAAAAGAGCTTCCCAAGGTGCACAAATATCTGCGTGAGAAAAAAGAGAGACAAGATAGCTGGGAATGGGACAATTAGTATTGTTTTGCAACATAAACCCAATATTTGGCTTCCTGCCCTGAAACTATGCATTTCTCCCCAACAGGCGCGCTTTCCACAGGATATTTAATTCCCCTCACATCCCCTGAAAATTTCTCTTTTATTTCATCAGCATATTTTTTCGCATCCTCTTCCAAAGAGCAGAATGGCACTTTTACCAATCCCCCTAATTTCAATTTCTCCCCCAATTCATCCATTGTTTTTGCATAATGCATATTCCCAGCAAATTTCTTATCTGCTTTTTCCTTCAACCTTTCACTCAATCTTTTCCCTTCCTTTCTTATTTTTCCAATCATTTCCCCAATATCTATTTTCATTCTGTCCTTTCCTTCAGCATCCCTTAATTTCATGCTAACATTTCCCTCATCAACTTCCTTTTGCCCGATTTCAATCCTAATAGGCACTCCCCTCAATTCCCAATAATTATACTTATACCCCGGGGTATTTTCACTCTTATCCAGTTTCACCCTAAACCCAGAATCTTCTAAAATAGCCAGCACTTTCCCCCCATATTCATTTATTTTTTTCATATCTTTCCCTTTGCCCGGAATTGGTACAATAACAATTTGCACCGGCGCAAAATCAAAACCCATCATCAGCCCCCTATTATCCCCATGCACGCAAAACATTGCCCCATAAATTCTGGAAATAGCACACCCATAGCATGTTTGCCAAACATATTTTTTCTCTTCCTTTTCATCCTGAAATCCAACATTAAATGCTTTTGAAAAATTCTGCCCAAGCAAATGGGTGGAAGGCAATTGCAGCACTTTTCCGTCAGGCATCAAAGTATCTGCCGCAAATGTATGCACTGCCCCCGGAAACTTGTCCCATTGCGGCCTTTGGAAAAATATAAAGGGCACACCTAATTTTTTATGCACTGCTTCCTCGCACATTTCAATATCTTCCTCAACCTGCGTCCACCCCTCTTTTTCAGTTGCAAATGCATCATGGGCTTCAATCCAGTAAAATTCCCTGCTTCTGAAAAATGGCTTAGTAGCTTTTGTTTCATATCTCCACACCTGGCATGATTGGTAAATTTTCAAAGGCAAATCACTTGCCCCCTGAATCCACAAAGAATACATCTGGTACATGGCAGTTTCAGAAGTAGGCCTCATTGCCAATTTCTCTTCCAATTTATTATCCCCAGCTTTTTCAACCCAAAACACTTCAGGTATAAACCCTTTTACATGCTCACTTTCAATTTTGAAATTTCTTTCAGGTATTAGTGCAGGAAACCATGCAGGCGCATGCCCCCTCTTGTCCAATTCCTCCTCATATGTGTCATACATCAATTTCATTGTTTTAACAGACCAGGGGCAAAATACCACAAACCCTTTTACATTATACCTCAAATCGCACAATTCGGCATCTGCAATAACGGTATTAAACCATTTGGAAAAATTCTTTTCCTTGTCAATGTTCATATTAAAGGTTTGGATAAAAAGAATAATAAACCTCGCCAATGTGCCATTTATCTGTGTTTTTTATACCGCCTTAAAAATTCCTCTCTTGTCATGCCCGCCTGCTTTATTATGCTGATTAGCGTTCCGACAAAAACTTCCTTGTGCATCGGAACAACCGGCTTGAATTTTCTCCCTTCTTTTTCTTTTACCATAATAAGGTGGCTTCCTGTCTGGTCAAGCTTTGCAAACCCTGCTTTTGAAAGCAATTTTGCAATTTCCATCCCGGACAGCACCGGAAGCTTCAAACCAGCACCTCAATCGGGGCTATGAGAAGGCGGAACTGCTTTTTTTGCAGAGCCTTTATTTCCTTTGCATCAGCGTGCTTGAGATAAAGCCCCAATGCTTCCTTGAGATTGGCAATAGCCCCGTCTATAGTTTTCCCCTGGCTTGCAATCTCAATTTCCAATGCTTTGGCAACATATCCCTTGCTTTCTTTTTGAATTACTGCTGTAAAACCCATATCATCCCCATACTACTTTGCTTTCCCATGTATTTATATTATGCTGTTTGCCCCCGGAACAAAATGCCGGAAAGAATATTAAACCTCGCCAATGTGCTAATAGCATAAAGTTGGGGTGCGCAAATGGCTTACGGCGGCTATTCAGATTATTTAAAATTGCATTGGGAGCCGGAGCCAGAAAAATATTTAACCGCAACATTTACCCTCCGCCCTGCAAAAAACAAATCTCTTCGCGCAGCAGCAGAAGCAACTGCAGCAGAAAGTTCCATAGGCACCTGGACTTCTCTTTCCACAATGGAAAAAAGGGTGCTTTCGCATTTGCAGGCAAAAGTATTTTCTATAAACCATAAAAAAAAGCAAATAAAAATTGCCTACCCAGTAGAATTATTCGAACCAAATAATGCAGCCCAATTATTATCCGACATTGCAGGAAATATTTTCGGCATGAAAGAAATTAAATCAATAAGATTGGAAGATTTCACAGCACCAACACATTATACAAATTCTTTTCCCGGCCCTGCATTTGGAATGTTTGGAATAAGACAAATAATTGGCACCACAAAAATTTCACGCCCCCATTTAGGCACAATTGTAAAACCAAAAGTAGGCCTCTCCCCGAAAGAAAGCGCAAAAGTTGCATATGATGCATGGAGCGGAGGATTGGATTTGGTAAAAGATGATGAAAACCTCACTTCCCATCCATTTTCAAATTTTGAATCCCGCATTTCCCATATGCTTGATGCAAAAGACAAAGTAGAAAGCAAATGCGGAAAAAAGAAAATATATGCTCCAAATATTACAGCACCCGCGCATATTATGCTAAAGCGAGCTGAATTAGTAAAAGAAATGGGAGGAAAATGCATAATGATAGATATATTGACAGCAGGCTTTTCTTCCCTCCAATTCATTCGCAGCCAAAATTTGAATTTATTTATTCATGCACACAGGGCAATGCATGCCGCCATCACCCGCAACAAATTTCATGGAATTTCCATGCTTGCTTTGGCAAAATTATCAAGAATGTGCGGATGCGACCAATTGCATATTGGCGCAGTATTAGGAAAAATGGAAGGAGGAAAAAAAGAAGTATTGCAAATACATAATGCAATTAATAGCAAAATGGGGCACCTCAATTCAGTATTTTCAGTATGCTCAGGAGGGCTTTCCCCCCTTCATATACCTGAATTAATTCAAATATTTGGAAGAAATATTATAATACAGGCAGGAGGAGGGGTGCACGGCCATCCCAAAGGCACGCGCGCAGG
>JBDRNY010000026.1:0-12488 GCA_043810635.1 Microcaldota archaeon
GGCAAGAATCCAAAAAAGAACCATTTCAGGCAAAACGTATTATTACCTTGTGCATACCATACGGGAGGGAAAAAAGGTTTCAAAAAAGGAGAAATACCTGGGCGCCAGGCTCCCTAAAGATATTGAAGGGCTGAAATCAGAATTTCTTGCTCAAATATGCAAGGAAAAATGGCACCCGATTTTTGAGCGCATAAAATCAGCTTATTCCGGGGAAAACAGGCAGATGCCAAAGGAAGTGCGCCGCAAAAATTTGGAAGCATTTTCCATCCGCTTCACTTATGACACCCAGCGCATTGAGGGCTCCGCCCTCAGCTTGCGGGAAACTGCAGACTTGCTGCAAAAAGGAATCAGCCCGGGCAAAAAACCAATCAGGGATGCAAAAGAGGCGCAGGCACACCAGAAACTTTTGTTTAAAATCCTAAAGCAAAAAAAAGATTTGGCGCCCCAAATTGTTCTTGATTGGCACAAAGAGCTGTTTTGGCAGACCCAGCCAGAGCTGGCAGGAAAGCTTAGGGCATATAAGGTAATGATATCTGGCAGCCGCTTTTCTCCGCCTTCCCCGAACAGGGTTGGGCCGATGCTTATGGAATTTTTTTCATGGTATGAAAAAAACAAGGAGAAAATCCATCCTGTTGAGCTGGCGGCACTGGCCCACCTGAAGTTTGTTACCATCCACCCGTTCGGAGACGGCAACGGCAGGATTTCACGCCTGCTTATGAACTTTGTGCTTTTTCGCAACGGCTTTCCCATGATAAATATCCACTATGAAAAGCGCAGGAGTTATTATACTGCACTGGAGCATGCACAAATCCGTGGTGAGGACAGCATTTTTGTGCACTGGCTTTTCAGAAGATATGCCAAAAAATTCAAGGAATATGCTGCAAAGGGGGAAGAATAGACAGAATAGGCGTTTACCCCTACATTTTTAACAAAATAGTTAATATTATAAATTTGTAGGGGTAAATTGAGAATGATTTTCCCTTTTTTTATTTTATTAAATATTATATTTCTTAGCTGATGGTGCCAGGTGCTCTTGTGCCGCCAGTTTTGGTATTTTTTTGGATTTTGCCTGAAATTTTTGATGCAGCAGAGTTAGTATTTTCGTTTAAATTCACAAGCCTTGTATCTATATCCTTTATTGCACCTTCAATCTCAGGAACAAGCTTTTCATAACGATTACTCAAAGATATCCAGTCGTTGTCTCGAACTAATTGTAGATAACTAATTAGGGAAGCCTTTGATTTTTGTGAGCCGTTTTTTCCTAAAACTTCTACCAGATCATTTGTCATAGTATACAAATCAGCGCTCTTGTTTTTTTCAAAATAATCCAGGACTATGTTTTTCAAACTCGTTGTTAAATTCAAACCCGCCGTCTTTTCCTATAAACTTGAGCAGGAACCCATCCCGCAGTAATTCGCCCCTATGGAGCATGTCTTTTTGTTGCTCGGGAGTGTGAGAAAAACGCTTTCGATATGTCCCGTCTTTTATCCTGCTGAAAATTTCATGCTTGAGTTCGTTGGATTTGTCAAATCTGGAGAGAAGCCCCGGGGTTAGGGGGCAGTTGTTGTCCTGTGGATTCTTGAGGTAATCGCCGAAAAGATGGATTGTACGATAAAATTTTGCGCATGAAAAATCTTTGCATCCGTCCGCATCCGAAGTGTCTGTAAAAACCGATTTTAGAGTTTCAAATGTTCTTATTCCGGCAACCGCTCTCAGGTCGCCGTAGTAGGAGTCCATCACATCTTCGCGCGTATCTAGTAAGTTGCTCATCGATAACTCTTCGACCTTTATTTTCTCCCGCATTGCAAGAAGGCACCCCTCCACGGCCTCCTTTAGTTTTTCTGTTTTTGGCTGGACCATGTAGAGGACAACAAGAAGGTAGGGTTGGTGGGTATCATAAAGGCAATAATCGTAGAAAGGGGAGGATTCTTTTTTTGCCTCTTCTTCCAAAACGGGCTGTATTTCGATTTTAAGGAATTTTGCCAGAGATGCTTCATCTTTTTCGACTATTGAGGAGTTGAGATTTAATAGGAATTTTATTGGGAATTCTTTTGGGTCCATATACCCACCACGCCACAATCTTATTGTATGGTTTATGAATACATGATTTTATAACACTAACTACGTATTTTCCCTTTTTTTATTTTTCTTATGCCAAATTCATAACTGCAGCATATTGCATCCCCTGCCTTGAAATCTTTCCGGTTTTGCTGCCAACATAATAGATTACTGCTTCTTTGCTTACCCCAATTCCGGCTACCTCTGGCAGGTTGTCCAGGATGTTTGCCCTGTGGTGCGGGCTTTTCATCCACAAATCCACCAGCGCAAAACCCGCATCTTCAGCCGTATCCTGGACAAAATAGCCAAGCACGGAAACAACACATCCTGTAGGCAGCCTGGCTATATTCTCCCCGATTCCGTGGGGCGGGGAGGTGCCTGATTTTATTGTATAATTATGCCTTTGCGCGCGCTCATTAGGGCCTTCATTGCGAAGATTGTAATGCCCCATGCTGCTGTTGAAAGCCATGCCAATGCTGTGCTCCCGCGCCACTTCTGCAAGAGCATCATCATACTCCAATTCCGGCAGGCCTGCCTTGCGCCTTTTTGCATTGATATATTTGAAAACAATTTTTTCAATTGCAAAAGTCTTTTCATCAATGCATTGCCCTCTTTTATTCTCCCTGCTTTTTCTTTCTGCCAATTCGTAGTATTGGTATTTTCCATCAGCGCTTTTTTCAGAAAATTTTGCAAAAATATCCAGCCCTTCAAAGGTTTTGTTTGCAAAGGAATTCAATTCCCCGGCAATTTTTGAGATTTTTTCAGAATTTCCCCTTGCAATTGCCAGCTTGACCCTGTTTCTATCCACAAACAAGTCACTTAATATTTGGGAATAAGCCTGCAGATTTTCCGGCTTTTCCTGCGCTTTTGAAATTTTTGAAGCAAGGGGGTTGAGCAAAAGAATTGCTGCGCCCGCATGCAGAAGAAAGCTTCGCCTGCTGATTTGATTAAATTCCATATTAGTATTTGCATAAACACATTAATTAAAGCTATTCGGACATAGGGATAAACGGTTGGGAATAGCGGGTTTTTGCCCGTTTTTCTTATATTTATTTTCAAAATCCCTGGTTTATATACTTTCTTTCTTTTTCCATAAAATATAACATATCGACGGGAATAAAACAGATGGTTTATAAATTTTATTTCATTCTTATAAGCACAAGCATCCAGGCTTTGAGGCGACCAAGAAGTTTGGAAGGCAGAACTAAGAACGGGGGATGGGACAATGTTTGAGAATATAGTTGCGGAAGCAAAATCTGATTCTGGTGCAAGTATGCAGAAAAAAGACGAATTTTTGTCAAATGACAAAATAAGAATAGCTATTATAGGTGTTGGCGGGGGCGGATGCAACACCATAAACAGAATGATGAGAAAGGGAATTAAATCCGCAAGATTGATTGCAATTAATACTGATAATTTGCATTTGAAAAGCATTCAGGCGCAGGAAAAAATACTTATTGGAAAATCCATTACAAGAGGTTTGGGTGCAGGAGGATTTCCTGAAATTGCTGAAAAATGCGTGCAAGCTTCTAAAAAAGAATTGACTGAAAAAATTGGGGAAAATGAATTGGTATTTATTACTGCAGGATTGGGCGGAGGGACAGGCACAGGAGGTGCGCCCACAATTGCAGAAATTGCAAAAGAGCAGGGGGCAATTGTTGTATCAATTGTAACCACCCCGTTCAAATTGGAAAGGGCAAGATTGCAGAAAGCTGAATGGGGCTTGAGAAGGCTGGCTGCTGCGTCAGATACTGTAGTTGTAATTGACAATAACAGATTATTGCAATATGCTCCAAATGTTCCTATTAATGATGCATTTAACCTCGCTGATGCAATTACTGCAAAAGCTGTGCAGGGAATTACTGAAACAATTATGTTTCCGTCTTTGCTGAATGTGGATTATGCTGATGTGAAAGCTGTGATGGAAAACGGGGGCATTTCCCTTATTTCAATAGGGGAAGGGCATGGAAATGACAGAGTGGAGCAGGTGTCAAAAACAACTTTGGAACACCCATTGCTTGATGTTTCTTATGAAGGGGCAAAAGGAGCATTGCTCCATATCGACGGGGGAAGCTCGCTTACACTCGGGGAAGTTATTAGCATTGGAGAAAGGATTACTGACAAATTTGACTTGAATGCAAACGTGAAAATTGGTGCAAGGCTTTCTGAAAGCAAAACTGACGGAATTTCCGCAACCGCAATAGTGACTGGGTTGAAATCTGAGCAGGTTGAAAGAATTATCGGCACCGAGGAAGATGAAGCAGGAAGGCCGAAGGAAGTAACCACAGTGGAAAACATCACCTATATCTAATCTCCTTTTATTCTTTTTTATTCTTATTTTCTATTGGTAATTAGATGGATTCAGATGATGCAACTGAAAAAATAAATGAGCATTTGTTTGGAAGCAATATTGAAATGATTAAAGTGGAAAAGGGCAGGATAGTATTTCCGGACGGAAGCAGTGAGCCGGGAAAAGTAAGGGAAATCAGCACAGACAAAAAGGATGGAAAAAATATAGTAACTGTTGTTTTGGAGCCGAAAAAAGAGGGGAATGTTGAGAGGCAGAAAACAATAATAATAACTTACAGCAGCAAGGAGAGGCACATTCACTGGGACATTAAAACAAAGAAAACGACAACAACAATAGACACAATAGGGACTAAAGAGCCGCTTAATGTCGGAAAAAGATAGTCTGCTTATTTTTATATTAAGCATTTGCACTAATATATAATTAAGGGCACATAGTCGAACGGTAAGACGCTGCCTTCGCAAGGCAGAGACTGGGGGTTCGATTCCCCCTGTGTCCATTATGAAATCCGCAGTATTATTTTCTGGAGGGAAAGATTCGGCTTATGCAACCCAGTGGGCGCTGGAGCAGGGGCATGAAGTAATTTGGGTTAATATGCAGCCGCAGGAAGATTCGATGATGTTTCATCACCCTAATGTAAAATGGTGCAAATTGCAATCCCAGGCTGCGGAGATAGAATTGAAAACATTTGATACAAAGCATGAGAGGGAATTAATAGATTTGGAAAATGCATTAAAGAAATTGGATGTGGAAGGGGTTGTTACGGGCGCGGTTGCTTCGGTTTACCAAAAATCCAGGATTGATAAAATTGCAAATAAATTGAAATTGGAGGTGTTTTCCCCTTTGTGGGGGAAAGATGAAGAATTTTTGAAAAAAATGTTAAGTGAAATGGAAGTGTATATTGTTTCTATTTCTGCTGAAGGGCTGGGAGAAGAATGGCTGGGGAAAAAATTTGAGAAAGAGGATGTGGATAAATTATCTGCCCTGCAGCCGAAAATAAATGTTTATTTGGAAGGCGGGGAGGGGGAAACTTTTGTTGCAGATGCGCCTTTTTTCAAAAAAAGAATTGAAATATTAAAATGGGAAAAGAAATTTGACGGAATGAGGGGGAAGGCGGTTATTAAAGAGGCGAAGTTAGTGGAGAAATAATTTATTCCTCTCCTTTTTGGGCCAGATTTTCTATTCTTGTTATCATGTCATTTAATTCTTTTCCATAAACCGCATTTACTTTTAATGTGGCGGAAAAGCGGGTGTCTATAGGCATTTCCTTGTTTATTGTTATTTCCTGGCCTTCAGTTGCTTTTTCAGGGTCGAGGGGAATGTCTGCCTTAATTCTCAAGCCATCCAACACAGTGAGCTGGACAATTTGGCCGGTGTTGGAGCGGGCTGTTAATTCTGAATCAATTGGTATTGTTTGGTCTATTTTTAATACAAAATCTTCTGGAAAAACATCTGAAATCGGGAAAGATTGGTCTATAACAACAGTTGTTTTAAGGGGGGAAGTCATTACAATTTCTTTTTGCTGAATTTCCCTCAAATCCTGGGCTATTGCCATTAATTCTGCCCTGTCTTGTGTGGATAAGCCGGGGGGGGAGGTTATGTTAAGGAAGATAGAAGTGAGGGAAAGTAGTATTGCAATAATTGCAAGAAATGTTGTGGTATCTGGCTTGAATTTTGGCTTATTGCCTGAAAAGCTTAGTTTTGATGCTTTTCTTCCTTTAAAGCCGGAAGGAAGGTGCGAAACAGATGATGGGGATGCCATAATGAACTCAAAACCTTAAACCTTAAAAAATAAACATGTGAGAAAGAGGTTGGTGATAGGATATGCCTAAAGTGACTTTTAGCAAGGACAAGATTACTGTGGAAGTGCCTGCTGGCACAAAGCTTGTTGATGTTGCGGAAAAAAACGGTGCAAACATTAATTTTTCCTGCAAAGAGGGAGTGTGCTTAACCTGCCTTGTAAATATTATTTCAGGAAAGGAAAATTTGAATCCTATGACTGAAAATGAAAAAAGCACTTTGGAAGCGTTTGGGGCAAAGCCGGGGCAGAGATTGGCATGCCAGGTAATTGTAACCGGGGATTGTGTGATTGAATCAGTGGAGTGAAAACTTTCATGAGGGATGCGCTATGGCAGGAAACATTGAATCTGTTGATTTTTCTAAAGAAGGTATTGCTATAAGCAACAACTATTTTGTTGATAAAAATTCGTCTGTTCTGGATATTTTGACCGGTTCCGGGCTAAAAATAAAAGTGATAAAAACTGTGGATGAATTTAAGGGGGAGGAAACATATTCCCTGACGATTGATGGGGATGCAAGTTCTTTAGGGAAAAAAGATGTGCTGCCAGCCACATTTGAGATTAGCAAAGAGCAGTATAATACGCTTATGGCGCTTTGTGAAAAGAAGAAGACTGCACGTTTTCCTTATGGCTCAATTACCGATGAAAAGAAGGCTGCGGAGGAAGTAATAAAAAATCTTATTGATGAAAAGCAGATGTATCCGGATATTAAAGAGGCGCTGTTTCCCACCAAAAACTACAGCCTAACTAAGCATTAGGCATGCGCCCAAAGCATTTTTATTCATGAAACGAGCTAAAATAATTAGAGTATAACAGTTCTTTTCTTTTTTAATGAAAGTTTTTTCTTTTTTGAAAAGAAAAAAATTTCTCCGCTTCGCCTTCTGGCGAAGTCCAACCAACTTGCTTCGCAAGTTGATTGTGCCGGTGTCGCATAACCTGGTAGTGCGCTGGTCTTGAAGAGCCCTTTTCCACCTTTGGTGCAAAAGCCCTCGGGGAAAAGCTCTGGAAAACCAGTTCCTTACGGAATTGTAGGTTCAAATCCTGCCGCCGGCGTCGCTTCGCTCCGCCTTACGGCAGTCCCCCCAACAAGTTGAGGACCTACAAAGTGCGCGAGCACTGGGGCACCATCGCCATGGGCGATGATTGTCCTGCCGCCGGCGTGTAATGATTTAACCATTTATAATTTGAGTTTTGGCGATTCAAAAGCTGTATAAACACAGTATGAGAAGCCCTTTTTAGGTGGTAAGATGGGCAGTAAAGCAATTCTTGGTTTGATATTTCTGTCTTTGATGCTTTTTATTTTTGTTTCAGGCTGTACCCAGGAGGCATTTGCATGCAACAAACCATATATCCAAGTAGGCTCGGAATGCTGCCTGGACCAGGATAGCAACGAAATATGCGACAAAGATGAACAGGGGCAGCAGCCTGCCGCACAAGGTGCAAATGCAGATGAAAATGCAATGGGTGCGACTGGAGATGAGGCAGGCTCTGCAAATGCCACTGCAGATGAGAATGCAATTGGCGCGGGCGAGGCAGGCGCTAAAGATGCCGGCGTAGGCGGGGGAGGGGCATTTGAGGAATGGAAAGCTCCTGACGGCTCAATCACGCTGCAGGTGCCTGCGGGCTGGAAACCAAGTGAGAAGCAGGTGGACACGTGCACTGTAAGCTGGGCTGTGCTAGACCCTGCAGGCACGAGCTCTGCCTACATGGACAACGAGATAATGGTTCTGAAGTCTGAGGATGCGCGGCAGATGTACAAAACATATGGCATGAGCGGGATTGACAATGCTCCTGTGAGCAGCTATCTTGGGGCAGAGCAGGCAGTGCAGCAAATTATTGCGCCGCTCACCGGCGCAAGCAATGTGCGGATAATTTATACTGATGATGCGATGAGCCAGCAATTCTCGCAGGCTGTGTGCATTGCAGGCTTTGCAGCGTGCGATGCGCGGGTTTTCGAGGCTGCCTACCAGAGGAACGGAATCCTGATGAGGGGCAAATACTTTGTGCAGACTTATGATTTCGGCGAGGGCACCACGTGGTGGATAAATATCTGGGGCTATACTTCGCCTGCTGAAGGCTGGGACAATTCCATTCCTGTGCTGGAAAGAACATTCACCTCGGTAAAATATACTGATGAGTGGGCTGCCAAGTGCCAGAAGAACTCTGATGAAGCAAGCGCTGTGATTGGCGAAGTGGTTAAGAGCAGGCAGGCATCGTCAGAAAAGTCAGCAGAGGAGTGGGACAAGTATATTAGGGGCGGATAAATGCAACCCTTCCTTGCGCCAGCGCTCTCCTTCATTTAATAATATAGTGCCCCCAACCGGCGACTTGCATGTTTTTTGGCAAATCGGTTTGTAAATATTAGGCAACCAAAAAACTGCGAAAAATTTGCATAACAAAATTTCTTTTGCCTGGGAGGGCGAAAGAAAATTTTTGTTTATTAGGGAGGCTGATTGAATGGTGCCTTTTGGAAAAAGTATTTCTTCTTTTTTTATTTTATTTCTTATTTTTCTTCAATAAAATCCTCAAGCATCTGCCTTGCAACGGGGTCTGAAAATTGTTTTGGGGGGTGTTTCATAAAATAAGCTGAAGGCGCTTCAAGAGGGCCGGCAATCCCCCTGTCAAGGGCGATTTGAGCGCAATGCCCATTTCCTAATTCCCCTTCCCAAGAAGAAACTCATATACCGGCATATATTCAAGCTTTATCGGCTTTGAAACTTTTTTTCTGAAATTTTTGGTAATTACCATGGCTTTCTTGCATTTGTATTTTTTGCAGAAAAGCACAAGTGCGTTTTCCCGCTCTGGCTTTGCCCTGTATTTTATTTCCACAGGCATAATTCCCTTTGCGCCGGCAAGGATCATGTCAATCTCGTTTTTGCGCTTGTCTCTCCAGAAATATTTTGCACCAGAGCGGAGTATGCAGACTGCCTCCACAAGCTTTGAAAAATATTCCTCCCCCCCATGGCCGGAAAGCGCGGGGCTTAAGAATGAGGGATAATACTTCTTGAGCCTTTTTTCCGAAGTTGCCCTGTTCCTTGAAAAGTTGTAAAGCTTTTTTACAAGGTGCGCGCGCTCAAGGTAGTCAAAATACTTGGATACAGTCTGCCTTGATATTCCAAGCTCGCGGGAAAATGAGTCAAAATCAACCACCATGCCGGGGTTGTCTGCCAATATGTTGAGCATGGAAATGAGGATTTGCGGATTTTCTATGGGGTATAATTTTTTCATGTCCTTGAAAACAATCTTCTCCACTACTGAATCCTTGATATAATCCCTCACAAGGGCGGCATCTTTTTTCCCTATAATCTCGGGGAAGCCCGCGCACATAACATAGCCTTCAAATTCCGCCCTCAACTCCGCATCATAAACAAGCGGCTTTTTTGCAAGCCCTTCTTTTCCCCTGAATTTAAGGTATTCTGCAAAAGACAATGCCTCAACCTCGAATTCGTAAATCCTTCCTGCAAGGCTTTCGCGCGAACCTTCAAGCAGGAAAAGGGATTCTGAGCCGCTGGCAAATATCCTGTATTTTCCGCTGTCATACAAAACTTTGACTTTTTCAGCCCAATTTCCAAGCTTCTGCACCTCGTCAAGCAGGAGGAATTTCGGCTCCCTGCCGTGCATTGCCATAAATTCGTCTATTATCTCAAGAAGCTCTCCCCCCGCAAAATCATCAAATGAAAAATACATAATGGAATCGGGGGGGTTTGTTTTCAGCAGGTCGGATATTATCTTGTTGAGCAACGTGCTTTTGCCAACCCTTCTCAGGCCGCACAATGCGATTATCTGCCTCTCACCCATCCTTTTGGATATCTTTTTATATATCTCCCGCTCCACATAGGCAAATTCATGCTTCCCTTTCCAAAAGGGGTTGAATTCTACCAACATCCTTCTTATTTTTTCGTTAATTTTAATCACCATAAAGTAAACTATGTGTTAATTATACTTAACACAAAGTTAAAAAGGCTTTCGGATGCTGGCTGAAGGGCCGATTATTGAGCCTCCTATTCCTGCCTAACATTTTGTAACTATTCTTTTACAAAATACCTGCTTTTTGTAATATCAACTTTACAAAATGCAAATATATGCCGCTTTATTTGTGCGGATTTTTGTACTGAGAATTTGCAGCATGTTATAGCAAACCACGAAAGTTTTACGAATTTCCTGCTTTGCTTCTGCCTCGTGGTTTGCTAGGTTGCAGGCCGCATTACGGCAAACCAGAAGAGGTTTGCCGGGCTGCAGGACGCTTAAGCGGACTGCAGGACTTTGGCGGACTGCAATAATTTGCATTTATTTTTTTCTAATTTTTTTATTTTTATTTTTCTTCAATAAAATCTTCAACCCGACATATGCAGAAGACAATGATTATAGTACATACGCATCTCGCCAGAGCGGATTGCCTTCGGTCTATTATAGTTATTCCACTTCAATACCTTCAGGCATGACTGCTGCAACATGGCATGTAAAACACGGAGATATTGCCGCATATGACATAACTCTGGTATCGTCCTGCAGAAATCAAAATCCAATACAACTTAGAATTAGGAAACTATTTATTGCAGCTTTTTCAATATTGCACCTAAGAGGATAACAAGCCCAATTATTATCAGTATTGAAGGGCATATGGGAACATTAAAGCTCCACCATGCAAGCTCTTTTCCGAACCAATATAATCCAATAAGGGATATCGCAACTCCTACGAGAATGCTTCCCCAGCTTATACGAGTGCTATGATGCCATTTCCATCCCCTTTCCCATTCTCTAAAATCCATCTGTTTTTTTACCATAACACCACCTACTGTTGCTGTCGCATTCTAAAATATTTATAACCAAACCAGAGGGCGATTATCCCCGTTACTGTCCAAAATATGCTAAAGATAAGAAGAACAACCTGCGGGATGCTGCTCCCGCCAGGAACCGCTAAAAGCAGCGCACCAGTTGCAATCGCTGCCAACCCAAAGAAAAGCGCAATCTCTGGAGATTGCTGTGTTATCGGCAAATTTTCCATACTACACCACCACCTCGACCTTTTTATCCTTTTTTACCTCTTCATCCGCCATCTCCATCCGTATTTTTTCATCCAAATCTTCCATCATGCCATAGCTTATCATAGTGTCCATATTGGCAAGAGCAGCCCTTAAATTGATTCCTAATAGTGGAACACCGGCAAGGGTTACAACAACATCTGCTTGAATGACAATCCCTTTGTCGAGGACCCTGCCCAGCAAGTCCACAAGCGCAGAATTTTCATCTTTCAATTCCATCCAGATCCAACTCGAAAAATGTTTGATAAATTTCACTAAGCCAATTGTCAACTTTTCTTATAGCAATATAATTAACCCGCCCTCCCGAAACGATTTGGAGCTGCTTAACCATTTTTGAGAGTATGCATTTTCTTTTTACGATATCAACCTTTTCCAAGTCTTCCAAATATCTTTGAAAGGTAACTTTTTCACCTTGAGCAAAGATAAGCCTTCTGGTTGTCAAATGAAGGTAGCCTGGCTTCCAGGAAACCATCTGCTGAAATAACCCCTGGTCCCGGAGTACTAGCTCCTCGTTTTCTAAAGGCCTTAGTTTTTGAAACATGTTTATGCCTCATAAAAATGAATACGGAGCCCAAGGCCCGGTTATGCGGCCGGAAAGATTGTTAAAATCATCCATTTTTTCCAATTCTTCCTTAAATTGTGCGGCATTTTCTTTTTGTATAAGGCAAGAAACATTTAGCAGCATAGTTTTTCCATCTGCTTTCCTTGTTTTTCCGGAGCGCATATCACTGCAACAATTTTTTATTATGGATTGCACTTCTTTTGCGAGCTCGCTGGTTTTTTCCCCAAGTTCCTTTTTAACCACGCTTTCAAATGTCTGCTTGCACAGGTATGCATGGCCTGGCGAATCTGCTGCTTCCATTTTCTTTTTCAATTCGGCCACTCTCTCATTTTTATTAAGAATGTCCTGAAGAAGCCTTTCCCTGTCCATAAATACTTGAACACCATATTCCTGCTTGCCTCTAAGCTCGTTTAGTTTTCTTTCTAAATCAGGATGCTGCTCTTCAAGCCATTTTTGCACAGCCTCGTTTGACCCGCTATCTTTCTCTTTTATTATGGTGTCAAACCTCAAAGGAACAGCCGCGTTGAATTTATTAAAGGCGAGATCAATGACGCTATTGTGGGCCTGTGCATAATTAATAATAACATTTTCATCCTTTGAATCATAGGCTTTAGGAAGGCAATTATGCACTACTGCGCTTATGCCCAAATGTGGAATTGTATATACATTGTTTTCTTCTATGCCAATTTTGCCAAGGCTGATAAAATCGCCAGTATCAA
>JBDRNY010000027.1:0-4054 GCA_043810635.1 Microcaldota archaeon
TGGAGTTATGAATTCTCCCATAAAAAGCAAAATGATTAATACAAGCACCAGCATTGCGCCAAGAAGAAGTATCATCTCTGCAGACACTTGTGCTTTGGATGTCATGGGGAGTAAACTGAAGAGTAATTTATATTTGTTTTGAGGGTGCAGGAAAATTTTGGCGGGCTGGGAACATGCTTTTTTGGTTTTGTCCTATTGGTTTGCTTTATCTTGAATAACATTGCATTTTCCCTACGTACAAAGATTTTTATGCAAAGCCATTTTTACTAATTACATGCTTTCGGCTCTCCGCGGAGATGATAATCCTGCAGAGTATTCAAGAAACAACAGAGCGTTACAACAACCATCTTCCTATCAAATATTTGAAATAAATGACTCACCACTTGGCATAAATACTGAAATGAATTACCTTGATGCCCTGCTTGCAAGGGACAGGGTGCTGCAGAGCGGGGAGGCTTCTTGGAAGGGGCCTTTTTTGGCTGTTGGCAACTTTTCAAAAAAAATAACTTTTGAAGAGAATGAAGCTGAATCTTATGCAGTAGAACATATACATTACAACTCCCTTCCATTGTATATTCCGAGAACCAAAAACTTCAATGATGTTTATTCTCTTGCAGAGTATGGCCTCTCAAGGCTGCTAAAGCCCGCAATAGAGGTTGCGCTTGCACACTCGGACATAAGCCCTTCCGGGGCGGATGTGGAAGGCATATGCCAGAATTTTTATAACAGGCTAAAAAGCCAGCCTTGGCAGGAAGGAATTTTGCTAAGGGAAAAAATGCTTGAAACTGCAAAGGATGTGCTGGGCGAAGCTGGGATTGGAAAAAAGCAGGCAGAGGTTGCTCTTTCAAATTTTGAAAAAGCGCTGCAAAATGTGAAGATAAGGGAAGTAAGCCTGTCAAAAACGCAGGCGAGCAGCTTTGCGCTTGGAGCGGCAAGCCTGATTGGAATAAACAGTGAACGCATAGAGGTAGAAAATTTTCTTGATGATAAAATGAGTGATGAGAAAAAGCAGGAATGCCTGCTTTTGCTTGCAAGGGAAATTACAAGGCAAAGCGGAAATTCGGAGCATGAGTATGCTGCAAGGCTAAGGGAGATTGCGGGGCTTTTCTGGCAGGACAGGGAAAAAGCCCGTTTGGAAGTTTCAAAAATAGTGCAGGAGCTTCCCTTCAAACGCGGGGAAGACGGAGCTGTCCGGGAGGCGTCAAAAATATACAACGGCATGGAGATTTGCCTTCCTGCAGTTGATTTTAATATTGAAAGCTTTTTTGAAAGAAAGGATTTGAGAAGGGTTGTTGAGGATGAGAAGATAACTTACCTTGACTATATGTTTAAGATAAAGGCGTATGAAACCCTTTGCGGTTTTGAGGCAGAGCAGGGGGCGATGAGAAAACTTATTGAGCAAAGCTGCAATAAGATAGATTTGATTGAATCTGAAAGCTCGCAGATGGTTGCCCAAAAAAGCGTGGAATATGGCAAAAACAGAGAATTTGCAGTTAACATAAAAACTGAAATCGCCCTTGATGAAAAAACTGGCGAGCCTGATTTTCTGCTTTATATGCCTGTTAACATGCTCAATGCGCTTGACGCTCAGAAATTATATGACAGCAAAAAAGATGTCCCTGTTCCAAAGCCTGCTGTGTTTGAGGAGGAGAGCAGGCCGGAGGGGTGGATGTTTGGCATAGGGTTGGGCGGGGAGCTTGGATATTTGTTTGCAGATGAAACTGCAAAATGGTATGGCCAGGAGGGGTTCATACCACAAAAAAAAGGGCTTCTTGAGCCGACAATGGCAAATTTCGGGTATGTGCTTTCATTGCCAGAGGTTGAGAAATATCCTGCAGAATATGCTGATTTGTATTTGAGGCTAAAATACGGCAGTGTCGTAGGGTTTGCCACCTCAAAGCTTGAGAAAATGCTTGGGGCAAGGAACTACCTTTCTGCCGACGAGGTGCTAAGGGAGGCTTATGCAAACATAGACAGGCTTGTGGAGGAATTGACAGGAAAAACAATAAATGAGCTTGATGCCCTTGCAGAGGGCTCAAATCTTAGGGAAATGGCTGAAAACCTGATAAGAAGCGCCTTGTTTGACTATGCTATTGAGAGAAAATTTGTCAGGCCCGGAAGCGCTGACTGGGAGAGTATTAAGAATGCTGGTGGGGAGTTGCAGAAGGGACGGACGGCTGGCTCTACGGTTGGATATGTTGCAAGAACCCGCTCGCATTCGCATAACATTTATGCCGAAGTCATGGGGCTTTGCGAGAATTTTGTGCAGAATATGAAAAACCATGGATTCTTGGCAAGCTATATGTCAAAAAACGGGGCTACAAAATTTGATTTTTTCCTTGCGCTCAACCCGCATGCAAAATCCCCCAACACAGACATAAGCGTGCAGATATGGCCGGGAGTTGGGGCTGGGGTAGAATTTTTGCAAAGGCTTTATGGGCTGAATATAGGAAGCCTGCCTGGATTTTCAAAAAACGGTTTTGAGGCAAATATCCATATTGCCGGGGGGGCAATAGGTGGCTCGAGAATTCTTAGCGGAAGGTACGGCATTGGAGGGGAAGGTTTCATAAGCTCTGATGCCGGCTCTTCGTATCTTCCCATTTTTTCCGGCTCTTTTGACATAAACTCCAGGCATGTCGGGGATTTTTTAAAAATTGATACAAAAACACGAGTTTATCCCCCTCTTTCATGGTATAAGGAGCTGATGCCCCCTGATTTCAGAAAAGGGTTTGAGGAAACCGGGCCTGAACTTCAGTCATCCCCTACAATAATATCTGTGCTTAATGCCCAGACCAAGATGATTGATATTCTTGGGCAAAAATTTAGGGTTAAGGGAGGGGGTGGGGTAAATTGGAGCTCTGGAATAGTGAATAATGTCTATTTTGGGGCAAACTACCCGTTTGGGGATGGAAAAAATTCAATTTCCATAAATACCGGCATGCACGGCATAACCGAAAACCTCTACCCGTTTGTAAGCGCAAGGGTTGAGAGAAAGGTGAATGATGGGATTTCCGCCTTTTTTGATTTTTCAAGAAGCTTTTTGCCCTACGGAAGGGCGGCAGGATTTAGCTCTGTGTCTGCTGGAGTCAGCCTGACAATTCCTGTAAGCAAAAAAGAGGAGGTGTGGCAGGAGCCGGTGGAATTTTCTCCTCTTGTAAGGAGAATGCCGGAGATGCTGGTAGAAGAAAGAGAGTATGTTCAGATGGCTGCTGTTGTCAAGAGGTTTGGGGCTATGGTTGTGGTGGAAAAGCATTTTGATGAAATAAATCTGAAACTGAAACATTATCAGGACATGCGGGTTATGGAAATGCAGAAACAGGACATGAAGCCTTGGATTAAAGAATATAAAGCAGCCTTTGTTGCTTACAGACCAAAAACTGAGATAAAAGCAAAAATAAAGAGTTATAATATTGCGATGCGGGTGGGTGAAAATGCCTCCACGCAAATCTACCCGTGGATAAAGCAGTACGGTAAGATACTTGTAGCTTATCAGGAGCCAGACGATATAGTGCTGATGCCAAAGCCATATGAATACGAGATAAAAACATGGGAAAAAATTGGAACTAAGATCAGGCTCCGACCCATAAGAAAACCCATAGAACCAGAAGAGAAGATACCTGACTTTCTCAAACCTCAGCAAGCAGAGCTGGTCGTCACTTTGGGCAAGATTGATAATTTTGGCTTTGGATGGCCCCCCGGATTTGATTATATGGAAGGAAAGAAGACTCCGATTCATCCGCATCTTTGGATTGCTCCTCCAGGCACCCCACCCGGATTGAAGACACCAATGGTTGGGAGCAGGTTCTTTTCCCACCCCCATTCAGATAGAGATTCGTATTCCATCATTGCCTATAAACTTGGAAATGTTGCACAACCACTTATTATGGAGTATAAGGACAGGCTCAAAGACATAAATGTAAAATCCGCTAGGCTAGAAATGTTTGTAGACGATTTCCAATCAGCTTCTGGCTGGCTGCAAAGCAGATTCCAGATTAAACTAAATGGTCGCCGGGCTCCGTTTCTCGAATCAATAATAAACTCCCTGGATCAGGGA
>JBDRNY010000028.1:0-35167 GCA_043810635.1 Microcaldota archaeon
GATGTTCAAAAAAACAAGTGTTTTGTACAGAAAATTCAATAAACCCCTAAATAGATTTTTCAACAAAGAAACATTGAGTGATATATCTGCCATGCAGTCAGGGACTGTAACGCGTGTGCTTGAAAAAACCGGGGAGCTTAAAGGATTGAACAAGGAGGAAATGCTTGAATATGCAAATAATGCTGTTGACAAAGAGCTTAAACGGACAAGATGGAAATATCACTTTAACATAACGGTTGTGCCAGAAGAATTTCATAAAATGCTTGCTGAAAACCTTACAGGGATAATAAAATGTGCCCCAAAAAATATGAGAATCGGGAATATTTAGATTGTTTCCAGATATTGGTTTACTTCCCAATCTGTAACTGCCACCCTGAATGAATCCCATTCTTTTGTTTTTGCGCGCACATATTTTTTCAATAAATCCTCCCCCAATGCCGAGCAGATTGCATCATCTTCCTGCAAATATTTTATTGCCTGCCACAATGAATGGGGCAGGGTGTCTATTTTTTTCTCTCCCAGCTTTTTTTCATCAAAGCCAAATACATCTTCTTCAACAGGGGAGGGCGGCTCTGTTTTATTTTTAATTCCGTCAATTCCTGCTTTTAGCAATACTGCAAATGCAAGGTAGGGGTTTGCTGAAGGGTCGGGGTTGCGTATTTCAAGGCGGGTGGCTTTTTCTTTTCCGGGGGAATATTTTGGAACGCGTATTAATGCAGAGCGGTTTATCTGCGCCCAGCAAATATAGGTGGCGGCTTCATAGCCCGGCACAAGCCGCTTGTAAGAATTTACCAATGGATTTAGTATTGCGCTCATGGCTTTTGCATGCTTCATCTGCCCGCCGAGGAAATAGTAAGCCACCTTTGATAATTTGTATTTGTCAGAAGAGTCGAAAAATGTATTCTCCCCATTGGGCGTGAAAAGGCTTTGGTGCACATGCATTCCATTTCCATTAATTCCTGTAATGGGCTTTGGCATAAATGTTGCATGAAGGGAGTGCTTTTGTGCAATTGCCTGTATGATGTATTTTAGGGTGATTACCCTGTCTGCTGTTGAAAGCGCTTCGCCGTATTTAAAATCAAGCTCATGCTGGCCAAATGCAACCTCATGATGGGATGCTTCAACATCTATATTCATTTTTTGTGCAACTGACATCATCTGCCGCCTTGCCTCAAATCCTGCATCCATTACCAAATCAAAATACTGGCCCCTGTCATGGGGCTCTATTGTCCTGTCTACGGCTGTTTTAATCCCGCCGTTTTCTTTTTTAAACAAAAAGAATTCAAGCTCCGGGCCGGTGTTGAATATATAGCCCATCTCTTCCGCCTCTTTCATCACTTTTTTCAGCACATAGCGCGGGTCGCTGCCATAAGGCTTTCCGTCGGGCATGTACACATCGCATATTATTCTTGCAACATTTGAGCCGTTTGATGCAAACCAGGGAATAATGCAATAGGTGGAAGTATCCGGGCGGAGCATCATATCGCTTTCAAATATTCTTGCAAACCCTTCAATAGAAGAGCCGTCAAACCAAAGCCCTTCAAGCGCATATTTGAATTTGCTTATGGGTATTGTCACGCTTTTTGCCATTCCCATCATGTCAGAAAACTGCAAATTCACGAATTCCACTTTGTCAATTTTCATTTTTGTAAGCAATTCATCAGAATCCATTCTCACACCCCAAAAAACAATATAAAAAAGATTTGGATTAACTTATATATATAAAATAGCCTGAAATTGGATAACAAATGAATAGAAAAATGGATGAAAGTAAGCAAATGTTAATTAATATGCTGAAAAATAATAGAAATATAAACATTTGATGCAGGTGGGAGAGATGGAATTGTCTGAGGTGGATAAGAGGATAGTTAATGTTTTGCAGGAAGACGGGAAATTGTCATATCGTGAAATTGCGAAAAACACAAGGGTATCGCCTGTTACTGCAATGAAACATGTGCATATGCTCGAAAAAGAGAAGGTGATTAGGAAATATTCTGCAATAATTGATTATGAAAAAATAGGGTTTGATGTATCAGTTATTGTGGATGTGAGGGTTGCAAAAGGGAAATTGTTCCAGGTTGAGAAAAAAATTGCAAGCCACCCGAATGTTTATGCAGTGTATGACAATACGGGGCAGTTTGATGTAACAGTTATTGCAAGGTTTCGGACAAGGGCCGGAATGGATAAATTCTTGAAAAATTTGCAGAGTTACGAATTTGTGGAAAGGACTGAAACCAAATTGATATTAAATACGATAAAAGAGGAAGGGGTGAAAGTGTAGGAATATATTTAAACATTCAATAAATGTGGATAACATGGCAAAAAGAAAAAATAACTTTTTGCCAGACTTTGCCGGAAATGCCCGGTAAAATTTGGAGGCAAAGCTGATGGTAACAAGAAAAAGGCGAAAAGCGGGAAGGAAGGCGGGAAAAGCGACAAAGGCGCGTGTAAAAAAAATAAAGCGGGCAAAAAAAGGCGGACAAAAATTGAAAAAGGCGAAAAAAACAAAGGCGGGAAGGAAAATTAGAGCAAAAAAAATATTGAAAGAGATGCCTGCTTCGGAAGAGAAAAAAATAATTTACAGAAATACTGCAAGATTTTATTCACTGCCTGTGCAATTAAACCTTGTAATAAACGGCACGCCGTTCCACCTCATAACCCATCCGTTTGTAAGGTTTCATGCAGTGCAATCCACAATTATAGGGTGGAAATTTTCAATTACATATTCATTGCTGATAATTTTCTCATTATTGAATATATTTTTGTTTAAGGGAGTTTATTTGGAATGGCTGGTATTGCTGTTCGCTGCCGCTTTAATTGTGCATTCCCTTATTTCAATTTTTCTTATCAACAAAACTGAAAAAGGAAAAGTGGTTGCGCTGCCGATAATGGGCAGGATGGCAAGAAGGATTGCAATGGTGGGCTGATGCCGAAAATAAAATCAATTTACGGGAGGCAGGTGCTGGACAGCAGGGGAAACCCTACAGTGCAGGCAATTGTTCAATTAGATAATGGAATTTGTGCAAGTGCGATTGCGCCCAGCGGGGCGTCTACAGGAAGATTGGAAGCAGTTGAATTAAGGGATGGCGGAAAAGAGTTTGAAGGGAAAGGAGTAGGCAGGGCCGTGAATAATATTAATACTGCAATTGCAAGGGCAGTTAAGGGGATGGATGCCGGAGAGTATGAAAAAATTGATGCAAAAATGTGTGAAATAGACGGCACTGCGAATAAGGCGAAATTAGGGGCAAATGCAACAACTGCAGTGTCAATGGCTGTATTAAGGGCTGCGGCAGCTGCAAAGGGGATGCCGATATATGAATTTATGGAGGGAAATGTGCTTCCGATTCCGTTTATGAATGTAATTAACGGGGGAAAGCATGCGGGCAGCGGGCTGGCTGTGCAGGAATTTATGCTTGCGCCTGTTGGATTTAAGAATTTTTCAGATGCCATGCGTGCCGGGGTGGAAGTTTATCATATACTTAAGGAAATTATTAAGAAAAGATATGGAAGCGGAGGAACAAATGTCGGGGATGAGGGGGGATTCGCCCCCATGGTGGAAGAAACCGGGGATGCGTTGCAATTATTGGAAGACGGAATTGATGAAGCGGGGTATGGAAAAAAAGTTTTGCTTGCATCAGATGCTGCGGCAAGCGAATTTTATAATGAAAAATCTGAAAGATATTCTATTGACGGGCAGGAATTGGAAGGGGATGAATTAATTGATTATTGGAAAAGCATTGCAGAGCAGTATCCGATAATAAGCTTGGAAGACCCGTTTGAAGAAAAAGATTTTTATCATTTTGCAAAATTGAGGGGGGAAATTGGAAAGAGGTGCCAAATTGTCGGGGATGATTTAACTGTTACAAATTTGAAAATGGTTAAAAAAGCAAAAAAAAGAGAGGGCAATTAATGCATTGCTTTTGAAAGTAAATCAAATTGGCACTGTAAGCGAAGCTGTTGAAGCGGCAGAATATTGTTTTGCCCATAAAATGGGCGTAATGGTAAGCCATCGTTCGGGAGAAACCGAAGATACTACTATTGCGGATTTGGCTGTTGGATTGAATTGCGGGCAGATTAAAACAGGCGCGCCTGCAAGAGGGGAAAGAACTGCTAAATACAATAGATTGACTGCAATTGAAGAGGAATTGGGAAAAAAGGCAAAATATTTGGGGGAGAAAGCATTAGTCAGGTATTGATTTATTTTCTTTTTTTGGAAAATGGTTTTTGAAAAAATCTTTTATAGGGTGCTTTTTCTCTTTATTTTGGGTGGAATTTTCGGATTGCTCAGAATTTTCAGGGATAATACGCCTGATGAAGACGTTATTTTCTTTTTCATCATAAGTGACTGTGACACTAAACCCTTCCTTTCTAATAAGATTGACTGCTCTCATTATTCTTTTTCTTACTTTTCGGTCGACAACTTCCATCTTAGGGATATCTGAAAATTTCTTCATGCAACCCACTTTTTCCTAATCAATATTTTTCTCAACCCAGCTTTGGGTTTTGAATCCGGAAGCAGTGTAATTTGAGTTTATTACAATGCTTGGAAAGGAATTTACTTCATATTTCATCATAAGCGCATCAACAATCGCGCTTCCAAGCTCTCCGTCAAAAGAGTAGATTCTTACATTTTCGCCAAGCTTTTTCTTTAATTGTGAAAGCTCTTCCCCCTGCTGGGCGCAGTCATCGCATTGTTTGTTCGAATAAAAGTAAAGTATGGTGGAATAGTTTGCACCGCATGTACCCCTCACTTTTTGGGAAAGAAGGAAAGTGTTTGCCTCAAGCATAAAATATTTTTTCTTAAGTTCAACATCTTCAACTCCCCTCTTTTCCTCAAGATAAGATATTTTGCTTCCCAATTCTTCGGTTCGGATGTCTAATTTTGACAATTCATCCCTGTATACGGGGCAGAAGGCGGGGGAATCCTCTTCAAGAAGGTAGAGAAGCTCGATGGAATTTATGTCAGCACTCACTTCATCTATTCCCGAAGAAAGCCCTGTAATGCTTGCCTGCTCAATCATTTTTCCGATATAAATTCCTGATATGAAAATAATCGTGCTGATAAACAGTGCCGCAAGGTAGAGGGAAAGGCTTATTCTCCTCTGGGTGGGGCGGGCATTATCCAAAATTATCACCAGCTGAATTTTCCTCCGCTTTTTATTTCATTATATGCGGCGGAAAACCAGAATATTGTTATTAAGACGGGATATAATAAAAGGTATAGCACTACGGAACGCAGGCTGAATTTGTCATGCGCAAACATTTTTTTCATTCCGAAGAAAAACCAGAAAAACAAAAATCCTATCCAAACAATGATGAGTATGTGGATAAGATTCAGGTTTAGGAAAAGCAAATCCCATCCCCAGAATATTCCATATTCCCCGAATGTAATCATCCTGTAAGAAAGTATGGAGAGGGAGACAACAAGCATTATGTATCCGAGCATGGTGAAAGGCATTACAATAATTCCCAAATCCCCGTATTTTGGATTGATTAATCCAAGGTATTTTACAGCATTCCAAAAACCGCCCCTCTGCCACCTTGTTCTTTGCTTCATAAGCTCGAAAAAACTGCGGGGAATTTCAGTGTAGATGTCGCTGTCTGTTGTGCTGTTTATCAAATATCCGTGCTTTTGTATGCGCAGGGCGATTTCCTGGTCTTCAACAAGGCTTTTTGTATCAAAACCCCCCACTTCCAGCAATACTTTTCTTCGGTATATGCTGAAAGGGCCGGGTGTCACTGTAACAGATTGGAGCATGTTCATTATTTTTCTTGAAAAAAGCGCAAACAAATATTCAACCCTCTGCACATCTTCAAGAATATTTCTTGCTTTTCTTACTTTTACTGCAGAAGCTACTGCGGCGACTTTTTCCGAATCAAAATTTGCAAGAATGCGCCTCAAAGAGTAGGGGCTTACATATGAATCCGCGTCAAGGCATGCCACCATTTCCCCTTTTGCCCTTTGTATTGCAAAATTCAGGCTGTCTGCTTTCCCGCTGTTTTTCTTTCTTATCAATTTTATGCATTTGTGCTCTTTTGCAAGCTTTTGGGCTATTTTTGCAGTATCATCTTTTGAGCCGTCGTCAACAACAATTATTTCAAGCTTTTCTTTCGGATAATCCAGGGAAAGCACTGAATTCACGCATCCTTTTATATAATCCTCCTCGTTGTATGCAGGAATTATTATGCTTACAGTAGGGGTCCAGCCGGTAATTTCCCTCTTTTTCTCGTGGATATTGCCCATATTGCGCAAATATACAAGGGTAAAAAGCACTGCTACAAAAAGGCCTACGAATGCAAAGAAATATTCTACAAACCACAGCTGCATTAGAACCACATATTGCCAGAATAAATTATACGGGCATGTAATATAAAAATTTCAAAAACACGCTTTAAAAACCTTTTAGAGGGGAAAAATGAAAAAGCAAGGCAGTTATTTTGCCTTAGATTCATCTTTTTTGGAAGAGGGTTTCTTTTCATCATGCTTGCTTATTTCATCCTTTTCTCCGGGGGGTTTTTCCCCCTGCTCTGCATCCGGCTTTTCCTCCTGCTTCGGCGCCTTTTTCTCGTGTTTTGGTTTTTTGGAAGGTTTTTCCTCTTTTTCTTCCTTTTCATCCTTTTTCTCGGATTCTTTTCCTTCCTCCTCCTTTTTCTTGCCCGCTTCCTTTTCATCCTTTTTCTCGGATTCTTCTTTTTCCTTCTCTTTTTCCACCTTTGCCTCTTCTTCTTTTATTTCCTCAACTTTTTTATCAGCCTCTTCGTCTTTTTTCTCCTCGTCGCTAAGCTTGGTTGCAAGCTCTTCAAATTCCTCAAATGTAAGCTTGAATTCGTCATAAGAAGAAACTTTTCCCCCTGTCATGGCAAGCTCGCGCGCAAGCAACCAGAATATTAATGAAAGCGAGCGCCTTCCTTTGTTGTTGCAGGGTATTGCCCAGTCAATAAACATTGTGAAATTGTCTGTATCGCACAAACCTACTGTCGGAATGCCCATCTTGCCGCACTCAACTACTGCCTGCCTTTCCCCTTTCGGGTCGCTTACAAAAACAAGCTTTGGCTC
Organism: Microcaldota archaeon; assembly: GCA_043810635.1. Classification (GTDB taxonomy): domain Archaea; phylum Micrarchaeota; class Micrarchaeia; order Anstonellales; family Anstonellaceae; genus 1-14-0-10-45-29. Next base: position 7,058 of record JBDRNY010000028.1, read on the forward strand.
GGTAAAGTCGTCTCTTGCAACGTTTGTGAATGTGCCGGGAATAAACCTTCCGCTCACTACTTTGCACCCTGTCAATTTTGCAAAAGCTTTTGCCGCCAAAGAAGAATAAGTTCTGCTTGCAATAATAACAATGTCGGAAGGCTCGTATTTTGAAAGCACCTTTCCTGCAAGCCTTATTCTTTCATCAACTTTCCTTAAATCCAATACATACAATCCATCATTCCTCATCCTGTAAATAAAGCGCGCCATGTCGATTGTGCGCAACTTTGTCCCGATATGAATACCGGTTTCCAAATACTTCTCTTGTTTTATCAACAATCCTTCAGCCATTTCATCACCTTTTGCAAGAGGTCCGCAGAAACACACGCATTATGCGAGGCCACTTCTTTCGGGCACACTTGCGTATTAACATAAATTTTTCTTTTTTTTCTTTTTTTTCAAGGGGTTTTTTCTTTTTTTTTCTTTTGGGGGTGAAACCCCTACAAAGCCCTACGGGCTTTGGGGCCCCAAGACGCGAAGCATCTTGTAGGGCCTCAGACCCTTTTCTTTTCTAAAAAGAAAAGGGGATATGGGAATGGGGCCACCGAGATTTGAACTCAGATAACCAGCACCCCAAGCTGGCAGGATAGCCAGATTACCTCATGGCCCCGAATAATATTACATTTTATCGTACTTCGCCACCTTGTCCATTATTTCCACATGGGAGATAAACATGCGCCTGCAGCATATGCGCTTAACTCCTAAATCATCAAGCACATCAGCAGGCTTCTCGCCAGCTTTCACCCGGGAAATATAATCTTCCCAGTGATGCGCGATAGGTGCGCCGCATGTAAAACATCTTATTGGAAAATACATTGACATCCCCCTTTACCTGTACGATTTCTGGAATCTTGCGCGTGCTTTTGGCCCTTGGTATTTCTTAGGCTCAATGCGCCTTGAATCTTCTGCAACCAAAAACCTGTCGTGTTTGAGCATTTTTTCCTTTAATGAGGCGTCTCCTGAAAATTTGACAAGCGCGCGGGCGATTGCAAGCCTTGCAGCCTGCGCCTGCCCCATTGCCCCGCCGCCTTTTACATTGACATGTATATTTGCCTTTGAAGCAACTTCTTTTGCAAGATTAATAGGCTCGTAAATCAATTCCCGCATATATTTATTCGGAATTGCGTTTATGTTTATAGAATTTATCCTTACAATTCCTTTTCCGTTGCAAATGGATGCGCGGGCAGTGCTTTCCTTTCTTTTTCCCCTCGCAACTATTCCGGCTTTTTTTCTTGAAGTTTTTGAAGATTTTCTTTTTTTTGCCATCAGCTTCGCCTCCATCTAATTTCGGCGAAGTCTGGCAAAAATGTTTTTGCTGTTTTTTTTGCCATAACACCACCTAAGATTTGAATCCAAACGCCCCGCAAAGCTTGCCCATAGTCGTGCTTTTGAACAAATCTTTTCTTGCAAGGGCTGGATCTGAAACCGCATTTTTCATATCAACATCTGACGGAACATCATTGTACACTTTGAGGCGCTTGAGCGCTTCCCTTCCGCGCCTGGTTTTTTTCGGGAGCATTCCCTTCACTATTTTTTTGAAGAGAAGGTGGGGGGTGCGCGGGTATTTTACGGAATTTTCAGGGTTTCTTTTGTCTTTAAGGCTCCTTCTTACCTTAAGCTTTTCCGTTTGGAATTTCAAAGTTCCGCTCAATACCAGGTCTCTTGCGTTTGCAACTATTACCTGCTCGCCCACAAGAATGCTTTTTACAATTTTTGCGGCAAGCCTTCCAGCAACAATTCCTTTTCCGTCATAAATTTTCATTGCATTCACCTACACAAGCACCGAAATGTTTTTTCCGTCCGGATTTTTCTTTTTTATTTCATCAACAGAAACAATTTTTCCGCCGGATTTTTTTATTGCCTCTTTTGCGCCTTCACTGAATCCGAGCGCCGCAATTGTAATCGGGTGGGAAATGCTTCCGCTTCCGAGCACCTTGTCTGCAACAACAACAGTCTGCCCGGATTTTGTTATTTTTGAGAGCCTGGAAAGGTTCATGCCTCTTCGAGCTCGCACAGACCTGGAAAGCAATTCCTTTGCCCTCTTCCAAAAGCCCGCACTTTTTTCATCTTTTTTCGCTCCTTCCATATCATTCACCGAATTTTTCATTTTTTTCTTTTTTCAGATCGTTTTTCTTTTTCCGATTTTCTTTTCTTTTTCCCAAGGGTTTTTCTTTCATATTGTTTTTCTTTTTCCGTTTTCTTTTTCTTTTCCCGAGGGTTTTCTTTTTCTTTCCCAAAGAAAAAGAAAAGGCTCTGCAGGGGGAGGGATTTGAACCCACGAACCCCTAAGGGACCAGCCCCTCAAGCTGGCGCATTTGACCTGGCTTTGCGACCCCTGCACGAACGTCAGTAAGTGCTGGGGGGCAGCGGCCCGTAAGGCCGATCGGACCCCTGCACCAACATCAGTTACTATGAATTTCATTTTTTCTTTGCCTCTCTTTTCAGCCCCGCAAGCTCTTTTGAGAGCAGGGTGCATTTTTCGGATATAATGTTTGCTGTTTTCAGGAGTATTTCCCGCGGGGGCATTTGCATAAAGCTTTCCACTTCAAATTCAAAATCTGAAGGATACTCTGCATCACCGAGAGCTTTGTATCCTGCAAGCCCTGCCTGCCATTTTGCATGCTTCCTCCCGATTCCTGAAATTGCCTTTGCTTCAAGGCGCAAATTCTGCGCTTCCAAAAGCTTTAGCAAAGGCATGCGGTCGGTTGCAACTTTTATTTTGCTTACTGTGCTTGAAAGGACTGAGGAATATACTGTGCAGGGGCCGGAAGCGTCAAGGGTGAACATAACTTCCTCATCTTCCCCGACTCCCGCGCCCATGCGCAAGGGAATAAGGCCGATGCGGTGGGCTATGTATTCGTCAAAAAGGGTGCTGCTGTTTTCATACAAAGTCACTTTGTCGATTGCAAATGTCGGCACTTGCGACATGGCAAACCTTCTCAAAAGGTTTGCAAATGAAGTTGAAGATGACTTGAGAGTAAACTTCATCTTCAGCTTGTCTTCTTTTTGCACATTTAATTTCATATCCACAACCCCCTATACTCTTCTTCCTCTGCGCCCGCCGGGGCGTTTTGTAGTGTCTGTAGGAACAGGAGTAACATCTTCAATTTTTCCTACCCGCACTCCCTGCCTTGCAACAGTTCGCACAACCGCCTGCGCTCCGGAGCCGGGTGTCTTTGTTCCGTGCCCGCCCGGTGCGCGTATTCTTATATGCAACCCGGTTATGCCTCTTCCTTTTGCCTCATTAACCGCGCGTATTGTTGCCTGCATTGCAGCATAAGGCTTTCCCTCCTCCCTGTCTGATTTTACAATCATTCCTCCTGAAGCTTTTGCAAGAGTTTCTGCGCCAGACAAGTCTGTTATTGTTATTATTGTGTCGTTTTTGGATGAATATACATTGCATATAGCCCATTTTATCGGGCCCCGCATATAATCTCTGACAGGCCGGCCTCCTCTTTGAAATCTTCCGCCTCCTCTCGGAGGGGCAACTCCCCCGCTCGGCTTGTCACCTTCACCTTTTTTCTCTGGCTTGAATTCTTTTCCTTCTTCAGCCCTTGTATCTTTTACTTCATCTTTTGCCTCGGTCTTTGCATCTTTTTTTTCATCTTTTTTTGCATCTTTTTTTTCAGTTCGCCCTTCTTCTTCTTTTGTATTTTTTTCAACGGGCTTGTGTTCTTCTTTTTTTTCATCTTTTTTTTCTGCCCGCACTTCCTTTTCGTTTGCTTTCTCGCCTTTCGCCTTTGCCTCGGTTTTTGCATCTTTCTTTTCTTCTTTTTTGTCATCCATAAAAATCACCTAATTCATGCCTTTGCTATCTGCTCCTCTTTTTTCTGCTCCGGAGCTTCTGAAGGTTTTGCCTCTTCTTCTTTTTTCTCGCCACTTTCCTCTTTCGGAGCTGCTCTTGCACTCTTTGGAGCTTCTTCAGGAGGGCTGATGTCAATTGCCTTGAAATATGAAACAGTGGGCTCTTCCTCTGCAGTAACAATATAGGAAGGTATGTTTACCCTTCTTCCTGCAACAGAAATAAATCTGTGGGTAATCAATTGCCTTGCCTGCTTTGGGGTGCGTGCAAGCCCCCGCTTTAGCACAAGGGTTTGCAGCCTTCTTTCAAGAAAATCCCTGATATTTAATGCCAAAATATCTCCAATGCCCATATCTCCTTTTGCAATTCCAAGGCGCTTTAATTTTGCCACAAGCTTTTGGCCCCGCCTCTCCCCTTCCTCTCCGAGGGAGAGGAGATTTCTTGCAGTCCGCCTCATTCTTTTTAATTCAGACATTGCTGTCCAAAGCTCTCTTGTTTTCCTCAATCCATACTCTTTTTTTAGCACAGATTCTTCTTTTATCCTTTCAAGGTCCCACATTTTCCGCGGGGATTCTGCCTTCGGCCTTTTTCGTTTAGGGTCTCCCATCTAAATCACCTTACTTTTTCTCCTCAGCTTTTGGCTTTTCCTTGGGTTTTTCCTCGGCGACTGGCTTTCCCTTTTCTCTTCCTTTGCCTGTCTCTTCCGCCTTGGCGGCTATTGCCGCGGCTTTCACAGCCTTTCTCATAACACCAACAGTCATTCCGGTTCTGCCTGTGGTTCGGGTTCGCTGCCCGCGCACTTTCTGCCCGTATGAATGCCGGTATCCTTTCCATGTCTGGGAATCTTTTTCATGCTCAATATCCTGCCTTACAGCATAAATCAAATCTGTTGAAATTGCGTGTGAAGGGGAATTTGTCTGAAATTCTTTTTGCCTGTTAAGCAGAAAATCATAAACTCCGTATTTTTTCGGATTTGAAAGAATTTGCTCCAATCTGGTTACCATCTGCTCGTCAAGCTCGCCAACCAAAATTGTGCTTTTCAATCCAAGCTCTTTTAATGCGATTTTTGACAACATTTTTCCGACTGTAGGGCCTATTCCCCTTATTGCCTGTATTGCGCGGGTAATTTTCCAGTGCCCTTTCAAATCTCTTCCTGAAATGCGCACAATTCCCCGGATTTCTTTTCCATCCACCGTTGTCGGGATTTCCTTTTCTTCTTTAGGCCTGTGCTTGCCTTTTCCTTTCTTTTTCTTATCTTTTTTTGTTGCCATTCCCATTCAATTCACCATAACACAAATTACTTTTTTTAATACAAAAATTTCGCCGGAGGTTTGAATTCGCCGGAGGTGGGATTTGAACCCACAAGCCCTAACGGGCACATGCTCCCTGTTTTTTCTTTTTAATTAAATTTTTTCTTTTCAAAAAAGAAAAAATTATTCCAGGCATGCGCACTACCAGGTTATGCGACCCCGGCACGAACTTCAGTGAGTACTGCTTTTGGGAGGATTTTTTCATTTTCCACTCTCCCAATTGCTATTAAATCTCCCTCCTTATTTCGTAATTTTACTTCCGTGCCTTCCTTTAATTTTGCCTCATCATATGCCACACCGGACAGCGCCAGAGGCGCGCCGCGGCATACTGAATCTATGGCCTTATCCTTAATCATAATAGAAGGCAGTGTAAACATATCGTCGGCGGGCTTTATTAATCTTTTTATGAGGGAAGAGTCCCCTTTCCCTCGATAAATTGCCATTCCGTCCTGCAAATCTGAAAGAGAAATGAGCATTTTCTCATCGATATTGCCTATTGCAACTCTCCTCAATTCCAGCATTTTTCCTCCTTCAAATGCTTTCCCAACATCTTGGCATAAATTTCTTATATAAGTGCCTGCTTCAACCCTCGCCCGAAATAAAATATTTTTTCCGTCCATTTCAATTGCCTTAAACTCGTAAATTTCCCTTTTTCGCTTTCTTTTTGCAACTGCAGAATGGAGGGGGGGAATTTGCTCTATTTTTCCTATAAATTTATTCATTTCTTTTTGCACAATTTCAATATTGGAAGGAGGATTTCTTATTCTCATTACTCCGACATAAGTTTTCTCTTTTCCAACAACAAACCTCAGCAATTTTGTTGCCTTGTTTATGCCAATTACCATCACGCCGGATACTTGGGGGTCTAGGGTGCCTGCATGCCCTGTTTTTCTCACCCCCAATAATTTCCTGACATAAGCAGTCACTTCATGGGAAGAAGGGCCCCTCGGCTTGTCTAGCAATATAAACCCCGCATTAAGCAAATTTTCAACAGATTGCATGGAAATTCCTCAAGCTCTTTAAAGCACATCAAAATCCAACAATAAAAACTTTTAATGTTGGCAATATAATAATGTTGTTATATGGAAGGCAGTCATCGGTTTGGATCAGGCTACTACCCAGAAAAAGCAACTCCGGGAAATGACTTATTCAGAGATAGGAATAGTGCCAGAAAAACTATGCTAGAGATTGCGCTGGATTACCTTAAAAATAAGGAATTTAGATTGGCAATAGGTGCATTTACAGAAGTGATAGAAAATTATGAAAGCATGAATAAAAACAGCGATAAATACTCTTGTAAAAATCTGGCTCAGGCATATTGCGGGAGGGCTAAAGCATCCATATGGATTAAAAACCGTGAGGATGCGCTGGAAGATTTTAGCAAAGGAATAGAAATTTACTCACGAAGAGATGACTCGACATGCGACTACCGTAACTCAGAAGCACGCAACCAAAGGGCAAATTTATATATACGAGCAGGAAAATTTGAAAAAGCGGAAGAAGACCTTATTGAGGCAAAAAGACTAAACCCAGATAACTTTCATACATATAATAATTTTGGAAAATTAAGACATAAGCAAGGCAAGTATTGCCAAGCAATTGAAAATTTTGAAAAAGCAATTAAAATAAATCCAAGATACTTCTCTTCCTACTCCTTTCTTGCAGACGCATTTCTGCATATAGGTAAATATGAGAAAGCAATAGAAAGTTATACTAGAGCAATAAAATACGGAAGAAATAATATATATCATTATAACGAACGAGGAAGGGCAAAATTATTTCTTGAAAACAAAAAGAGGGAAATTGCGGATTATAGTAGTGCTATTGAAGATTTTGACATGGCAATAAAACTAAAGAAAGACCATGTGTTTGCCTGGGCAAACAGGGGGATAGCATATTATAAAAGTGGAAATTATGATGCTGCCATTGAAAATTTGAAATGGGCAGATGAACTGACAAGAAATAATGGAGGGAGGAAGGCAGGTACAGACGTGTACTTTTATCTGGCAAAAGCATATTCTGAAAAAGGAGAGTATGGACTTGCAGAGGAGAACATCAAAAAAGCCATAAAGCTTAGGGAAAAGCCGAAATATGTGAAATTGCTGGATGATATCCAGAATATTCGCAAATATTAATAAACACTGTGTGTATAAAAAGCCGAAATTGCGCATGTTATATGCATTCCAAGGCGGAAAAAGGAATTAGCTTATAATTGCCGCACCAATAAAAGCAAGCAATGCACCGACAATTTTTTGCACCCAGCCTTTTCTTTCTTTCAAAAATATTATTCCCCCCAATGCTGCAACTATGACAAATGTATTAAACAGGGGAATAACAACTGATGCCTCGATTTTTGCCAGGGAAAGAAGCAAGAAAACATGGGAAACGGCTGCAAATGCGGAAAGCAAAAGCGAAACCCATGGCCTTTTTTCAAAAACTTTGCCGGTTCTTTCAAATGCTTTTTTTCCCATCATTGCAAAAAATATAATTGTCGGAATTATGAAGAGGGGGATGGCGTAAATAAGGGGCGGGAATAATTGGGAATTTACCCTGTCAATTACATGGCCTGAAGCAACAAACAAGGCTGCAAACAAAATAAGCCCGACTCCTGCAAGCTTGAATTTGCCCCCTGGGCGGTAAATGCAAATTACTGAACCTGCCAAAATAAGCAAGCCTGCAAATATTTTCTGCCCGGTAATAACTTCTGAAAGAAACAAAAATGCAAGAAGCATTCCCCATATTATTTCAGTCTGGCCGAGGATTGGGCGTATGGAGCCTTCCACTGTTTGGCTACCTTTGAATGTAAAGTAGATAAATACGGCATAAAAAACTCCTGCTAATGCCATAAGAATCCAGTTTAGCTGGGGAATTTCGCCGATGGGGGGCTTGCCTTCTGTTGCAAAATCAAATCCGAAAGTTAATATTAGCAAAAGAAGGAATGCTACTGTAGCGCCCTCAGTTAGGGCGAGTGATGCCAGATAATCTTTCTCATCTTTATTCAAAACCCTTACAAGAAGGCTCCATGCTGCGGTTGTAAGTATTGAAAGTACCAACCAGCCCATTGGAGGAAGCAAATCATATGGATTAAACAGCATGTAAATTCACTTTCAAACTAGGTTTATTAGGCTATAAGTGATGCACCTGCAACTGCAAGCAGTGCGCCAATTATTTTCTGAATCCAGCCTTCTTTTTCATTAAGCAAAATGGCTCCGCTTATTGCTGTAAGCACAACTGACAGGCTAAGGAGGGGGATTGCTACTGACAAATCCATTGAAATAAATGAAAGCAAAACTGAAATAAACAGAACCATGCTTATTGCGCCAATAAGCGAAATTTCCCTCGGATATTTTTTGAATATTTTGCCAATGCGGGCGGTGGCATCTTGCCCCATAAGAAAAATGAGTGAGAGTGCAGGTATAACGTGTATGGGTATTGCAAAAATAATGGGGCTAAAATACTGCAATGCGATTTTGGTTGCAGTATCAGCGCCTGCTACAAGAGCTGAAGCTATTAGCACAAGCAAGACCCCCTCATTTATTTTCCAGTTTGTTTTGCCGGGCCGATAAAGGCAAACTATAGAGCCTGCGATTATCAAAATAGCTGCAATAATTTTGTAAAATGTTATTTCCTCTGATAAAAATACTGATGCAAACAAAAACACCAGAATAAGCTTTGTTCTTGAAATAATGTGGCGCTCTGCAGCATCCACCTGCCTTGATGCCTTGTAGGTAAGGTAGACAAATACAGACATGAGAATTGAGCTAAGAAGTGCAACTCCCCAGCCAAATAAGGGGATATTTCCAAGTGTGGGCTGAGCTTTTGAGCCAAAATCAAAACCAAGGAAAAGAATTGCAGGAATTAATAAGAGTGCTGTAACTATATTTGAGGATGCACCGGTTGCAACAAAATCTTTTTCTTTTTTCATAAGCCCTCTTACGGCAAGATTCCATGCACTTATTGAAATTATTGCAACTACAACCCACCCCAGAGGGGGAAGCAATTCATATGGATTGAACAGCATAAGAAATCAACAAAAAGAAAGAATAAAAAGAAAACTATGAGCTTACCGCAACATCAGTAGGCTCAAGGTGCTTTATTGCACACTTTCTTTCCTTTTTTCTTTTAGGGCTTTTTATCATTACACAATTGTTGTCCACAACTTTTGTAACAACCACTTTTTCGCCCGCATCTCTTCCTGCAAGCTTGACGCAAATTCTTCCCGGTTTTATTGCACTCATAAAAATCCCTCATTTTCTAAATAAGCCTATAGCTTAGTTGTATGCAACATTATGCCATATTAATCTTCAAATACCTTTCCATCCTTTCCAAAAGGTTTATTTGCATTGTTGGTATAAATAGCAATATATGCCTAAAAGAGTGACAACAGATGGAAGATACCACACACTTGAACGCAAGCTAAGAATAAAAAGGAAACATATACAGGAAGGGGAGAAAGGAGGAAGGACTAAGTTTGCATACAGAAATATTGAATCCGGCTTGGAGCCAGAGAATGGGCAAGATATCTGCAATAATGGATTCAGGAACAAGCCAGACGACTGGCAGGATATCTCCTGTGATTCGGACGCAAAGGAGTCAATAAACAAACGGGAGAGTGCCTATGAGCACTACAAAGAAAAAAAATACAGCACTTCACTGAAAGAATGCAATGAAGCGATAGAATTAAACAAAGAAAACAATCTCGCCTATCTTCTTCTTGGCAAAATATATCTTGCAATATGCAAGCCAAAGAAAGCGCTTATTGCGCTTAAGAGGTCGGTTGAATTATACCCTGAAAGCCTGCATGACTACTGGAATATGGGAAGAACATACATAAAGCTCGAAAAGTTTAAGGATGCTAAGGCATGCCTTAGGCAGGCGCTTAAAATAATAAGTAAAAATGGAGATGATAGCAAATACAATTTGATTAAATCAGAAATTTTATCATCTCTTGGGAGAATTTATGAAGAGAAGAAAGAGTTTGACAAGGCTTTGAATAAATATGCCGAAGCTGTTTTATGCTCTCCTGAAAATCCCAACATATACAAAAGAAGGGCAATATTATATAACAACATGAGAAACTATGACTTGGCAATAGAAGATGCAGACAGGGCGATAGAGCTTGGACTAAAGATATCAACAGTGTATCAAATAAGAGCAAGGGTATTTTACAACAAGGAAGATTTTAAAAGTGCTTTGCAGAATGCGAAAAAAGCATGGGAAATTGAACCTGGCAGCCCTAAAACTAAAGAATTGATTAACCTGTGCTATTTCCAGCTTAATAAGTTTAGTAAAACAATAAGATAGAAAAGGGAAGATTAGATTTTTCTTTTTTTGTGAGCATCAAGAATTTTTTCCGCAGTTTCTTCCGGCTTTGTATTCTCATCCGAAGAAACAATCAAATCAAACCCTGAATGGTCATATATGTTTATTTTGTAAATTTTCATATACCTTTCCTTATTGCCTTCATCTCTTTTTGAAATTGCTTTTTTTGCCTCCTCAACGCTTTGGCCTTCCCTTCCTGAAACGCGCTTTGCACGCACATCAAGAGGCACATCAATCCATACGCGAAAAGGTTTTCCTGGGGCCATCCAGGGGCCCAGCCAGGTGGATACCACAACTTTTCCGTCTTTGCATGCATCACGCAAAGCATTGTCAAATTTTTTGTCAATATCCGCATTTTCCCGCGCTTTTGCCTGAAATTCTTCCAATGACATGCCTGCCTTTTTTGCAAGAATTTTGAATGTGGGCTGCACAACTATCCATCCAAGCTTGGAACCTACAATTTCAGCTACTGTGTTTTTTCCGGCGCCTGCCAATCCGCTGATGCAAATGATATCTGAAGGACCGGGATATTTTGAGCCTGGGAAATTTTGAATTTTTTCCTCATTTTTTTCGCTCATAAAATCCAATCCGAAATTTATTTTTTCTTTTTGCCCTGCATATAAGGAAGAAACCTTACAGGCACATCATCTATTGAAATCAAGCCTTCAGCAAGCCGGACGCGCAATTTCAGCACTTTTCGCATAATAGATGAGGAGAGCCGTCCCCCGAATGGGCGGGTGGGCCTTCTTTTTGTTTTTGCAATAGAGCGCGTGGAATGCACCCCTGAAAGCACTTTGCCTGAAATGGCGCATTTGTGCTTTTTGCCCTTCTCCCTTCTCCTGTATCTTATCCTGCTTTCACCCTGCTGTGTCCGGTATTTTATCCTTCTTACAGAGCGCGAGCGGTCTTTTGGCTTTGGCATAAATATACACCTCTTAAATATTATTTTTATTTTCCTTTTCTTCAGCATAATTATTTTTTAATTATTATTTTTATTTTCTTCCGTTTCCGCATCATTAATTTTTTCTCGGCTTTATTCCCGTTTTTTTAATTTTTATTTTCTTTTTCGCCATCAATATTTTCCCCGCTTTTTGCATTATCATCTTTTATTTCACTTTTATTCTCGTTTTTTTCGCCAGTATTTTTTTCGGGCGGATTTTCGGATTTCTCACCGTTATTTTTTTCTTTTCCGCCTTTCTCGCCGTTTTTTTCATCAGAATTTTTTTCGGTTTTGTTTCCGCTTTCTTTATTTTCGTTTTTTTCATCATTATTTTTTCCAGATGCGGAAGCTGGGCTGAGGAATTTCTGTTTTACTTTAGTGTAGATTGTAGTTATTAAGTATATGCCAATGCCTGCAAGAATTACTGTAATCCAAAACCATCCCACAGGTCCGAAGGTATCCCTCCAATTCGGAAAGTTTTCAAAATTTTGAATAAATATCGGAAGGGAGAAGGGGAGGGTTATTTCAAATCCAACAAATGTATCTTTCAAAATAGGCATTATTATTGCCAAAGCGGGAATGATTATTATCAATGGTTTCATTTGGGAAAATTGGGTTGTGAGCATTTTCGGCATAAATTTTTCATATTTTCGGTTTACTTCCTCAACCCTTTTGGAATTGCCGGATTTTGATGCTTCGGAAAGCTCTTTTTGCAATGCTTTCATTTCTTTTTGCATTTCTTTTGCCTTGTTTCTGTCAACTAATTTATTCATAAGAAAGCGGGAAGCTAAGGAGTAGACTACTCCGATGGCGGCTACGATGTAAACAGTGTCAATTCCAAAATACATTTTTCTCAACTTTATTCAAGCAGTTTTGCAAATTTTTCCTGCGTTTGCTTGAGCTTTCCTTCTGCATTTGTTAAAATAATTGCGGGCGCGCCGGTAATAACAGAATATGCTGCCAAATATGCGCGGTTTATTTCATCATGCTCGTGCAATGATGCTTCTGCCTGGTCGTCGCGGGTGCGGCTGGAATCTTTTTTCCTTCTTTTCATAATATCTTTTATGGGCGCGGTTACAAGCACCAGTCTTTCAACAGAAATGTTTGGAAGAAAGGAGAAGGGAAGTCCGGGAAGATAGCCGGTGGGGGTGTTTACTGAACAATGGGTGTCTAATATTACATTTCTTTCATTTTCTGCAGAAAGTTTTTCCCCTATTTTTGCCTGTATTTGCCTTTGCTTGTCATTGGATAGTTTGCGTATTTCATCCCTATATTTTACCCCATATTCGCCGGATGCAATTTCCATCATCATTGTTCCGTAATTAATTACTTTCCAGCCAGCGCTTTCAGCAACTGCCAAAACAGTACTTTTTCCTGCGCCGGGCAAACCCATTACAATTATCATACATTCACCTCATTTACCTTCCAAGAAACTTGGATATAATAGCACTTTGTGAAGCAACATTATATTTCTCAATATCCTGGTACAGTCTATACAAAATGCCTACTGTGAGCAAAATTCCTGTGCCGGTTCCGAGCGCACCTGTCAAATCAGCAACTCCTGCCAGCAATCCTACAAATGCAGAGCCCATTATTACTATTGGAGGAATATATTTTTCCAAAAGCGCAGTAACTATTCTTGGATCCCGACGGTATCCCGGAATTTGCAATCCTGCGGAATCCAGCTGCTCTGCAACTTCTTTTGGCCCCATGCCTGTTGTATCCACCCAAAACTGCCCGAATATTATGCAAAGTATCATCAGGAAAATTATATAAATAACGATGTGAAGCCATTCTGGTATGCCCAAGTAAGGAGTTTGGGATGTTAAATAAAATTCTAATTGCGCCCCATAATCTGTTCCGAATTGGCGGTGGGCAGGGGAAATTAAATACATAAATCCGTCAATAAACCTTGGGGAAACCCCTTCCCCTCCAACAGCTCTTCCAAAATAATTTATTAAATCCACGCCTTCCCCGCATATCATTGCAGGGTCGATTGCTTCTGGGTTGAATTCCCCTCCAACACACAAATGCTGGCCAACCACTGCCATTGCCATAAACTGAAAGTTGGCAAGCAATGCAAATGCCAATATTACCGGAATATTTGAAACATACATGAATTTTATCGGAAATCCGGTGGCAACCCCCCTTGCCCTTTCAAATGCAAGCGGAATTTCCACTTTTATTCCTTCCAAATAAACAATTACAAGAAATACTATTATTGTAAATACTATCGGAAGGAAGGCGTCAAATGCTTTTGCTATAACCTGGGCGCCCCCTTCTGCAAATATTGACAATATTCCTGCCTCGCCAAAAAATATTGTAAACGAGCCTCCTATTATTGCAAATGAAACTCCGGCTGCAATGAAAAGCGAAATTCCTGAGCCGAGGCCGTATTTGGATACTATTTCATCCAAATAAAGCAATATTATTGATGCAAATGCTATCTGCAATACCACAAAAACATGGGTTAATTCCCCGAAAGTGCCTACCAAAGGCAGGCCTGAAAGAAATACGAATACATATGCCTCAAAAAAGCATAATGCTATTGCAAGCAATTTCTGGGTGCCGTGGAATAATGATTTTTCCTCGGGGTCTTTCATATTTACTTCCAATACTTTTGCACCGACAAACAATTGAAGAAAAATCGAGGCAAGCACAATAGGCCCTATTCCTATTGTAAGCAAAGAGCCCATCCTTGAAGCAGTAACTATCTGAAGAAAATCTGTGGACATGCCAATATCCGGGTCCACTCCTATTGCCAATACATTGTACATTGCAAAAAATATGAATAATGCAAGCCCGGTCCATATCATGCGCTCTGCAAAAGAAGGGGGAATTTGGGGTGAGTGTATTTCAGGCAAGAGGCGCAGAATGGGCCGAAGTGCTTCCAATGGTGTTGCCATGAATAAAACCTTGATAACTAAACTTTAAAACTAATTCATCCCGCTTTTTATTTATTTTATTTCTTTTTCTTCGCCTGCTTTTTTTGCATCAGATTTTTCCTTTTCAATTATTTTTCCGCCGGCTTTATTTTCGCTTTTTTTCACTTCTTTTTTTGCTTCCGCCTTATTTTTTTCCTCAATTTTATTTTCGCCCGCTTTTGCATCAATTTTTTCATTTTCTTCCTTTTTGCCAGCTTTATTTTCCTTTTTTGCTAATTGCACAAATTTCCCGCCGGCTTTTTCAATTCTCGCAATTGCCTTTTTTGTCGCAGAAATTGCGGTTATTTCAACTGCTTTTGAAATTTCGCCTGTGCCGAGTATTTTTCCATTAAATTCAAATTTATCAGTTATTTTGCCTTTTTTCAGCATATTGTTGATTTCATACAAATTAATTGCATCAACTTCTTTTGTTGTTGGGTTGTGGAATCCAAACCTTCCCCCATGGCGCATAAATTCCCTTTCATATTTTGTTACATATGTAAAGCGGTGCTTGTGAAATCCGGCTCTTCCTACCCCTCCTTTGCATCCGCTTCCCCTCTTATTTTTGGTATTGCCAGTGCCGCAGCTGCGTGTGCCGCGGAATTTGTGGATTCTTTTTCTTTTTCTATTTCCTGCCATCATAACCACATTTTCATAATTTTCTTTCTTTTTCCCGAGGGTTTTTCTTTCTTTTCTAAAGAAAGAAAAAGGCTCATATCATTCTTTTCAATAATTCATCAATTGATTCTCTAGGCCCCAAATCTCCCATTGGATAGCGCTTTTTCCTGTTTTTCCATCCTTTTCTGGGGGGGTGGAGCCGGAAATTTCTGTTTATGCCAACTTCCTTGGGGGATTTGCCTGAAAATAATTGGGATGCAATTTTTTCAATTTCATCTTCTTTTTTCAACTCAGAAAGCTTCTTTTTTCCGATTTGCCCTCTTTTTGAAAGCAATTTTACAAGCATATCTTTGCTGATATTGCCCCATGTAACATAATCCTTGCATTCCAAAAGCATTCCGTTGTAAGAGGGGGATGTGTGGATTATTGTTGCCTGGTTGGAGCGTATTAAGTTGAGCATTTCAATAGTGTATTTTCTTTTGGGGTGGATGCCGGTTATGCCCCTTACTCGCACTATTGCAATAACCGCCGGCTTGTGAGAAGCTTCTTTTATTTCATTTTCTGTTTTAGCCGGGCTTGCATTTTTTGCCGGGTTTTTGATTTTTTCATGCTTATTTCCGGAATTTTTTGCCGGTTTTTTTGCAATTTCTTTTTTCTTTTCCATAAGTATCATCTTGTTTCTTTCTTTTCCCGAGGGTTTTCTTTCTTTTCAAAGAAAGAAAAGGCTCTTTTCCATAAGTATCATCTTGTTTCTTTCTTTTCATAATTTATGCTTCATTTTCTTCTTTTTTCTTTTTCTCGGGCTCGGGGGAGCTTTTCACGTCTTTTACAGATTCGTGTATTTTTGCGACTTCTTCCCCTTTTGCACCCATTTCACTCCAATCCCCGTGGTATTTCATGCTGTTGAGGGAATTCAGAGCATTTGCGGCAGCCATTGCCATATTATATATATTGCGAGTATGGCCGCGTGAAAATGACCATGCATTCTTTACTCCGGCATAGGTAAGCACTTTTCTTACAATAGGGTTTGCAGCCAATCCTACCCCTCGCGGGGCGGGCTTTATTGTCACTTCAACAGAACCGTTTTTTCCTGTAACTGTAATAGGAATGCTGTGCGGGGTTTTGGATGTATCTTCCCATGAGCCGCTTCCCCTCGGAACGCAAACCATTCTTCTTCTTGCATCCCTTGTTGCGGTTTCTATTGCAGGGCGCACTTCTTCGCTTTTGCCTGTGCCTATTCCAAAATGCCCGTTTTTGTCCCCTATCAATACAACAGCCCGGAATTGGGCTTTTCTTCCGCAGTCGGTCATTCTTTGGGTGTTTTTTATGTCAAGAGTTTCAGACTGCAAAGTTGGAAGCAAAAAGTCAACTATTTCAGGCTCTAAAATGGGCTTGCCCAGTTCATATATTTCCTCGATTGAGGTAATTTCGCCTCCTTTAACCTTTTTTCCAATACTGCTTTTCGGAACCCAGTCTTCAATATTAAGGCTGTCCCTTTTGTCTCTCCCTCTTCCTCTTCCTCGTCCTCGTCCTCGTTGAGCCATCCATTCACCTGCTTAATATTTTCCCTTTTGTTTCCTCAAAAATTTGAGGAAGGTTTTTTACATCAATATTTTTCTTTGCATACCTGGAAAACTGCTTTTCATATTTTTCCTTGTTTTCGGTTTCAAGCTTTTTTGCATATTCTGAAATATGGGTGCCGCTTATCCTTTTCACATCTACAAGGGTGTCGGGCATGTTTAATTTCAACCCCCCTTCTTTTGCACCCAGTGCGGCTGCAAAAAGTATTCTTCCGTTTGTGGCGCTTGCCATTCCGATGTCAAGGTGGGCGGATTCTGTGCCTGCACTTTTTGCCCTTTTTGAAGCCAGCATGCCTGTAAGATAGGCAGTGGGTGTGTTTGCCTGCGGCAGCCATCCGAATTTTTCAAGCTCGTGCGAGCTTGCCATGGCAAGGGTTCTGTCTCCCTTGGGGTGGAATGCGATTATTTGCACAACAATATTTTTGTTGCTGGCGCGCACAACAAGCCTTGGGGTGCCTGCCTTTATCATGCCGAGGCGCTTTGTGTAATTTGTCCTGTTTTCGCGCCTTCTCCTGAAAGCCACCTTATATGTCGGCCCTGTTGCTTTTGCCATATAAATCAACATCATTTCTTCGTTTCCTTCAGCATATTATTTTCTTTCAAATAATTGACAAGCTGCTGCTTGCCTTTGAAGGAATTTCCTTTTATTTTCAAATAAACTTTTTTTGCATCCTTTTTTTCAAGCTCCCCTTTTTCCACAAGGGAAAAGAGGCGCTTTCTTTGGGAGCGGACTTTTGCCATCCAAAACTCTTTTGGATTGCGCCTTGCACGCTTGGTGCCTTTTCTGCTTCCCCTGCCGCGCCTTCTTCCGGCTCTTTTTGCTTCTTCTTTTAATCTTGCGCGATATCTGCTTACCCCGCGCCTTGGAAGGGCTTTTATTACTCCGTCTTTTATCAGGGTGCGAACATCATCTCTTGTAAGCGCTTCTGAAATTTTCTTGCCTTCGGTGGGGCTGAGCCAGATTTTGCATTCGCCGATTCCGAGAATGGACGCTGCAAGCCTTTTGATGGTTTTTTGACCCATAAATATCAACTACTTCTTTGCACCCGCATCCTCTTTTTTGCCGGATGCTTCATTTTTTTCAATTTTTTTCTCATTCGCACCCGCATCCTCTTTTTTGCCGGATGCTTCAATTTTTTCTTTTTCCTCAAATTTTTTCGGATTTAGCACTATTAATTTTCTTTTTGCTGCTTCTTCCATTAATTTTATTCTTAATTTTTTCCCAATAGACGCTGAAATCCGCACAAGACAGTCTTTTACTTCTGCAAGCTCGGATAAATTGCGCACAAGAATTTCTTTTTTTCCTTTTGGATGGAGAAACCGGATGGCTTTTGCCTGCCCGTATCCTATTGAGGGAGATTTGCCCATATGCGCTTTTTTGACTCTTTTCTTGTTGTCTATCCCCCTCTGCCTTCTCCAATTTTTCTTAATTCTTTTGCGGGAAGAGCGCCCGTAATTGGGGCGGAGGAATTTCGGCTTTTTCTTTTTCTTTATTTTCATAAATATCACACTATTCTTCCACAGGGTATATTCCGTCCTGGAATACCCGCGAATCTCTTCCGACTATTTTTGTTGCAATTCTCAAATTTGCAACAGTCTGGCCAACATCATCTTTGTCAGGGCCGCTTACTGTTATGCTCTGCCCTTTCACTTCAACTTTTGTATCCCCCATCACTCTTGAAACTCTTGGCTTCCTTTCCCCAATAAAATTCTTTATTTCAATTTCCTTTCCTTTTAATGAAACTGAAATAGGGAAGTGGGCGTAAATAATTTTCATTTTTCTTACATACCCTTTTGCACAGCCTTCAAACATATTCAAGATGTGCTTTTTTGCTGTGTTTGCCTCGCACAGGGCGCCTCTTAGCAGAATTTTTCCGTTGGATAATGAAATTTCTAATCCTCTCAATGAAAATACTTTGGAGCTTTTTCCTTTCGGCCCGCTCACTGATACAGCAAATCCATTAACAGTTGCCTGCACCTCCTTGGGAATTTCCAATGAATACTCAACAATGTTGCTTTTTGCCATAAATATCACTAATATACATAAGCTATCAGGCGCCCGCCTGTATTTGCCTTCTTTGCCTCCGCATTTGTCATCATCCCTTCGGGGGTGCTGACAATAAGCAAGCCGAATCCGACTCCTGGGATAAATTTCTGCTCCCATTCCACCCATTCGTTTTTTCTTATTGGATATCTGGGTTTTATTGCACCGCATTTGTTTATTTTGCCCAAAAGCTTTACCCGGAAATAGCCAGTATAACCCTGGTCAACATATTCAAAATCCCCGATATAGCTTTTTGCCTGCAATATCTTGAGTATTTCGCGCACAATCTTTGAAGGTTTTACCTCGCAATCGGGCTTTCCATTCATTTCATGCGTTTTTATTACGTTCAACGCTTCTGCAAGCAAATCTTTTGACATTTTACCATCCTCATCAATATTTTCTAAATCCTATCTGCTCCGCAATCTCCCTAAACACTCTTCTTGAAAGCTGCAGACCGTAGGAGCGGATAATGCCTTTGGCATTTCCGGTTATTCTGCATTTTCTTTTTCCTTTTCCCCTCTTCCTGTATTCGAAAGGAAATGGTTTTTTCTTTTTCTTTGCCATAAATATCATCCATTTATTTTTTTCATTTTTTGCCTTGCCGCATTTCCATAATTATTTTTTTCTTTTTTTTCGTTTTTTCCGGTTATTTTTTCATTTTTTATTTAATCTATTTTCACTCCAAGCTTTTCCTCGGCAAATTTTATTCCGTCCTCTTTTGAGAGGCGGTGCTTTTTGGAAATTCCTGATTTTGCGCGCCTGCGCTTTGAAACTCTCCATCCCCCTTTTCTTTTGAGGGTGATGCAAACATCAAATCCTATCATTCCTATTTTCGGGTCGTATTTTGCCCCCGGAAATTCAATATATTCGGGCACTCCGAAGCTGAAATTGCCCAAATTGTCAAAATTTTTCTTTTTAAGCCCGAAATCTTTTGCTTTCAGCGCTTTTTTCACAAATTCAACCGCCTCTTTTCCGCGCAAAGTTGTTTTTGCCCCTATAGGGTCTCCTTTTCTTATTCCGAACGTGGGATTTCGCACTTTTGCAAGGGTTTCGATTGCAGTCCTTCCGCTGAGGCGCTGAAGCAATGTTTTTGCATTTTCCAATTCCTGCCCAGCCTGCCCCGCGCCTATGTTAAGGGTGATTTTGTCAATAACCACTTCCCGCATCGGGTTCGGCTTTGCATTATTTTTCTCTTCCATATCAATTCACGATTTAAAAATCATTCAAAATCCTTGTCAACCGCTATAAGGTATTTTGTAAGTGTGGTAAATTCCCCTTCAGGGGATTTGAGCATTGATTCAGGCTCCATTGAGCCTGCCCTTTCCTGAATTTTTTCAAGGGTTGCAAGCTTTCCTGCGTGCTTTCCGCGAATAACAACGCATTTTGCCCCCGCATCCAATGGAAGGGAAGACAAAATCTTGAATTCAGGAACGCTCATTTTCAGTGTGGAGCCGACTTTTGCATTATTGTCAGAAGGCAAATTCCTTCCGTCATGCAGAGTAAGCATCAATTTCTTCCCCCGCTCGGTGCGCTTGCCAGTTATTTTGCAGAATTTTATTTTTGCCTGCTCGGGGGGAATTTCTTTTGCCCTCAGCTTTCCGCCAATCATCTGCAGTCTCCATGCTTTTTCCATTTTTGGAATTGAAATTATATCCATTATTCCGACAGGCCTTTTTTCATTTCTTCTTGCTTTTCCGTCAACAAGCACTGCGCCGGAATTAAGCACTTTTTCCACTTCTTTCATTGAAGCGCATACCTGCAATTCATCCCGCAAAAGCATTGCAAGGCTCATGCTTCGGCTTGCAGAATGGGGGCCCGGGCTTGTGGATACCAGCCAGTATTTTGCCTTTCTTTCTTTAACCGGAAGCGCGCGCGGAAGTGCAATTCTTTTTGTATGCGGTGATTTTCCTTTTTTACCCATAAACATCATCTTTCAATTCTTTTTTTCACCAACTATTTTTTTCTCATCATTTTTCTGCACCGGTGCGGAAGAAACTTTTTTTCCGGAACGCTCCAGCATTGCCTTCCTGTCTTTGAGGGAAAAATCCCCCTCGATAATTTCCGTATTTGAAGGCTGGATTGCAATCATTTTTTCAATCCCTTTTGCGTTTTTCCTTGTCAGCCCTTCAACATAAATAACAAGGTCGGAATAATCCGCCTCCATAACAGTGCCGGTTTTTCCTTTCAAATTTCCGACAACCACCTTCACCTTGTCCCCTTTTCTCACAACAGCCGCCCTTCTTGAAGTGCCCAATTTCTGGCGCAATTCTTTTGAAAGGTGGGTGTGCATCATTTTTCTCCTTTTGTGCAATGGGGCCTGCGCGCGCGCCTTGCGCTGTTTTCTTGGCTGTATTGAACTTGCCATCATAAGCACCTTACACAACTGCGGGGGATATTGCCGCAACTTTCGGAAACCTGTCTGCAACTTCCCGGGCTATTGCACCTTTGATTTCGGTTCCTACAGGAAGCCCCTGGTCATCTATAATAACAACCGCATTATCCTCAAAGCAAACCCTCATGCCGTTGGGGCGGCGGTACATTTTTTTCTGCCTTATTATAACCGCTTTCATTACCTTGCCCCTTGTGGCAGTGGTTCCTTTTTTCACAGAAACTATTACAATATCTGCCACTCCTGCTTTCGGATACATTCTGTATTTTGCTTTTGCGCCTTTTATGCCGATTATTTCCACTATCTTTGCTCCCGAATTGTCATTGCATGCCATCCTGCTTCCTATGTGCAAACAGCGGCTTATAGTAGCGCCCAATCCTTTCATATTTATTCACCATTATTTTTTTCTTTTTCCTCTTTTATTTCATTTTTTTTCTTTTCATTTTCATTTTTTGCCTTGCCGGCTTTTCCATAATTATTTTTTTCTTTTCATTTTTCCTCGTTTATTTCATCCTCCATTATTCTCTCTTCTTTTTTCGCCCTGTCTTGTTTTTTGTTTTCATCGGTTTTTTCGGATTTTTTGTCATATTCTTTTCTTTCGGCTTTTCCTCCGTGTTTCCTCATATGGGCACGCTGGGCTTCGTCATGGGCTTTTACCTGCCCAGGCATAAGATGGCCTTCTCCTTTTTGTACTATTTCCGTGACTATCCATGCTTTTGTTTTGGATATTTTGCGGCATTCTGCTATTTCCACAACATCCCCAACTTGCGCGCTTATTTCATCAGGGTTGTGGGCCGCTATTTTGGATATTTTGCGGGCATATCTTTTGTATTTTGGAACATATGTGACCATGTCCCTTTGCACAATAACAGTGCGCTTTGAGCGGTCTGATACAACCACTCCCTGCAATGTAAGCCCGCGGGTGGGCATTGTGGATACTCCTTTATTTTCTGCCATTAAATCAAACCCATTAACATTCATTACTTCAGTTTCGCATACAACCTCTTGCTCCTTTCTTCAGGCCGCACCTGCGCAGCATTTAAATCCAATATTTTTTTGGAATTTGCTATTTGCGCTTTTGCACCTTTTTTGGGAACAACTTTTCTTTCATTTTTTTCTGTGAGCAATGTGACGGTGTTGAGTGTTTCGCGCACAATTTTCCCCTCAATTCCGATATTGTTCGGATTTGGGGAATTGGTTATGCGAACATTCAATCCAATCCATTCTTCAGCCATTTCAATATTCATCGCCTGCTCACTCCGGGCACCACAGTTATTGAATCAGGAGCATAACCAAGCGATACCAGAAGGTTTTTCATTTTCTGCAGATGGTTTCCCTGCAAAACAACAATCCCTTCCTTCACCGTTCCCCCGCAGGCAAGCTTTTGCTTCAGCTTTTTTGCGGTTTCGGCAAGCTTGTCTTTGTCAAGCCCCTCAATAACGGTTACCAATTTCTTGAACCGTTTTCTTGTGGCATATACCCTCAATCTCACATCTTCTTTTTCGATTGCGTCGGATATTATTTCCCTCATCAGTTCGTCCTTCGGAAATATGTTCCCCACTTATTCACCTCATTTTTTTGCGTCCGCCTTCTTTGAAGGCGCCGCCCTCTTTATCTCTTCTTTCTCACCTTTCTTCAAATCCTCCCTTCTTGAAAGGATTGTGAGTATTCTTGCAATTGTCTTGCGGAGCTCGCGGATTCTTCCCGGGTTTTGGGAGCGGCCTCCGCCTGCAACCATCCCTTTTTCCGAATTGAGCTCTTTTCTTAATTCAAAGAGCTTTTGCTCCAAAGATTTTGAATCCATCTCATGAATTTCTCTTTTTCTTATTATTGCCATAAACATCATCATATAGCCAACTATTTTTTCCTGTCCCTTCTGCCTCTCTTTCTTTCTTCTTTTTTCTTGTCATCGTCATCAGAGCCGCTTCCTGCAAATGAAATCGCTTTTCTGCTTCTTTGCGGCACGCCTGCCTGCTCCCCGTCGGTTATATCTGCTGCTTTTGAAATTACATTCGGCACTTCCACTTTGCTTACTTCTCCTTTGTCAGGGAAAATTGTGCCCGGCATTACAAGTCTTACCAATACTCCGATTGCCCCCGCCTTTGGATAGGCAGTAACATGGGATACGCGCACAAGGCGGGCAGGCTCTCCTGCTTTTGGAACATGACCCGCGGCAACGCGAAGAGCTTTTGCCCTTCCCCCTTTTGCTGCCAATTTTCCTGAAGCGATTATTTCCCCTCCCAAAGCTCCTGCAGACATAATATCCCGGAGGGAGGAGTGGAGTATGGCTCTGGGCTTTTTGCCCATTTCAATAAACCTGCAAACTTTTTTTGCAATAAGCCGCGGCTCTAATTCCGGCCTTTTGGATTCGGAAACCGAAATCTGGGGATTTTCAATTTTGAAATTTTTTGCAATATTGTCTGTAAGCTCGCGTATTGTCCTTCCTTTCTTTCCAATAACCCTTCCCGGGTTTGTTACTTCCACACCTATTCTTGTAACCATGGGGGTGCGCTGGATGTCAACATGGGTAAATCCGGCTCTGTCCAACTCTTTTTCCAAATACTTGGATACCTGGTAGCGGATTATCGCCTCGTCAACAAATTTCTTTTCAACACCCACTTCAAAACACCTTCAATATCATTAATTTGATTTTTTAGCTTTTCTTGAATTTTTCTGCTTTTTTAATATTTCGGACATTTTCGGCTTTTTTGTTTTTTCTTCCATTTTTGCATTATCAACTTTTTTCTTTTCTTCCTCTTTTTTTATTTCAACCTTCTTTGTTTCGGATTCGATTTTCGGCTTTTCCTCTTTTTTAACATCAACTTTTTTTGTTTCGGATTCGGCTTTCGGTTTTGCTGTTTCAATTTTCTTTTTTTCTTCTATTTTCTTTTCACCTAGCTCGGCTTTCGGCTTTTCCTCTTTTTTAACATCAACTTTTTTTGCTTCAATCGGCTTTGCAACCTGCTTTTCCTCTTCTTTTTTTACCACAACCGCTTTTGTTTCGGGAATGGCCGGTTTTGCTGCGGGTGTGGCTTGTGGTTTTGCTGTTGGAGTTGTTTCGGCTTTTTTTTCTGCGGGTGTTGGTTTTGCGATAGTTGGTTTTTTTGTTTCAGTTGGCTTTGCTTCTTTTTTCTCCCCTGTTTTCAATTCCCTTAGCACAATTTCAACAAATGCTGTTTCAAAATCCTGCCTGTTTCTTCTTCCTTTTGCAGCCATGCGCGGGTAAACCTCCTGCTTGTTTGCTGCAATATGAATAATTTTGCACTCCCCCATGCCTTTTGCCATTGCATTTGCATAAGCATTTTGCAATACATTAAGCACAATTTTCACGGATTTTACAGGCCAACCGCCTTTCTTTCCTCCAAATTCGCGAAGATGCCCTCTCCTCTTATTATGCCTGAAATATCTGATAGGCCTTTTCTTTTCCAGTGCTTCTGAAAGAAATTGGATTGCCTTGTCTGCGCGCCTTCCCCTTACATTTGCGCATACATTGCACAAATCCCGGTAGCTGGCATCCACTCGGTCAATTCGCGCGCGCGCCGTCATGGCATCTTTTTCTTT
This sequence comes from Microcaldota archaeon, assembly GCA_043810635.1. Taxonomy (GTDB): domain Archaea; phylum Micrarchaeota; class Micrarchaeia; order Anstonellales; family Anstonellaceae; genus 1-14-0-10-45-29. The sequence goes on from JBDRNY010000028.1 coordinate 31,587, forward strand.
TGGCTGGTATCCATATGCCATAATTATTTCCCTACTTGAGCGGTATAAATTTGGAGCCTCTGGTTGCGCCTATGCCAGGGCCTGAGTGAAGCACTCTTCCTGTGCTGTGCGCAAAATCCCCTAATCTGTATCCTAATTTATCCACTGTTATTTGAATTTCCTTAAACACTTTTCCGTCATGCACTCCGAATTTCATTCCAAGCCAGGAAGGGAGTATTGGGGCGTCCCGCACATGGGTGCGGATTATTTTGTCTTTTTTTGCTTTTTTAGTTTCAATTGCTTTTTTGATTAATTTTTTGAGCTTGATATTTCTTCCTTCCATTGCCCTCTTTACCGCCCTTCTTGCGCGGCTGGTGAGAAGAGGAAGAGAATCCTCTAATGAAAGAGCTTCAAGCTCATTTTTTGACAAACCCCTGTATTTATCTATGCGAACCATTTATTCACCTTTATACTGTCCTGGTTTTTTTCCTCCCTGTTGATTTTGCTGCTATATGCCCCACTTTTCTTCCGGGCGGTGCACCCCTGCTTGTGCAGGAGCTTGTCCCCTTGTGATGCTGTTTTCCTCCGTAAGGATGGGTGTATGCATTCATCTTCACTCCCCTTACTTTTGGCCAAAGCCTGTTTTGGGCATGCTTTTTGTAATGATTTGCTCCTGCTTTTAGAAGAGGCATTTCCAATCTTCCCCCTCCGGAAAGCACTCCAAGCTCTGCGCGGCAATTTCCTTGCAATTCCACCACTTTTTTTGAAGGCAGCTTTACATATATTTTTCCTTCTTCTTTTGACACAAGCACCCCGTATGCACCGGGTGCGCGGACCATTTTTCCGCCGTCTCCGGGGAAAAATTCAATATTGCAAATATACATTCCTTCGGGAATATTTTCAAGAGGCAAAACACAGCCCCTCTCAACCGGCGCATCTGCACCGCTAAATATTTCATCGCCAATTGCAATTCCTTCGGGCGCGGGCAGGTGCAATTCGTCGCCATTTGTAAATTTGATATGCATTAAAATTGTCTGATGTCCGGGGTCGTCAACAAATTCCATCACTTCTCCGCGCAATTTTCCTGATTTTTCTATCTCATCCATTCCTCTGAAGCTTATTTTTGCCTTGTAGCGGTGGGAGGGGGCTCTGTATGCATTGGAGCCTTTTCCCCTTCTTTGCTGTTTCAATAATTTGCCCATTTTTTTCACCTAAACAATCTTAAGCTGAGCCGCAATATCGTCAGCTTTTCCTTCTTTTAATTTCACATAAGCATGCTTCAATCCCTTCGGGGTGATTTTGGTATTAACCCTCGCCACTTTCACTTTAAACAAATACTCAACTTCCTCTTTTATTATTTTTTTGTGTGCATTCGGATTTACAACAAATGTTAATTGGTTTGCAAATTCTATCATTGAAATTGCCTTTTCAGTTGTAATAGGGTAGAGGAGGATTTTCCCTTCCCCGACTTTTATTTCATCTTTCTTTTGATCCATAAATATCATCCGCTATTTCTTTGCTAACTCATCAAGCGCTTTTTTTGTATATGCCGCCAGCCTTCCTGCTTTTGCGCCGGGCGCCAAGTCAAGCACTTTCAATTCTTTTGCAGAAACCACATCAATTCCCGCAATATTTCTTGCGGCATGCGCAAATTTTGATTTTGCATCCTCAACTACAAGCAAAAGGGATTTGGGCCTTCTTTTTCCGCCCTTCCTTGTGCGCACTCCGCTTCTTTTCTTTGATTTCTTTCCCCTTTTCAAATCATCATTAATTCCGATTGCATTCAGCAATTTTTGCGCAATTTTTGTTTTTTCAATATTTTCGCATGTTTCATCAAATATTATCGGCAAACTGAATTTTGCAGGCAATTTGTGCCCGCGGGCAATTATATATTCAGAAGAAGCGGTTGCGGCAAGCGCAGAACGCAATGCCTTCATATATTCTTTTTTGTTTATTTTTTCAATAATAATTTTCTCAACTTTCGGGGGGTGCGCCCTTCTTCCTTTAACAGAAGAGGGTATCCTCCTTACTTTTCCAAACCTTCCTTTTGGAAGCACTTCCCTTGGAAGCATTGCAATTCCCTTGTTCTTTATTGAGCCATAGTCATCTTTTCTTCCCCTGTATTTTGCAGATGTTTGCATTCCGGCGCGCTTATACGGCGCTTTTGGCTGGTATTGCTTTGTCTGGTCTGAAATAGCCGCGCGCGCAATCAAACCAAGTCTTACAGGCTCTTCAAATAGGGAAGGGAGTGAAATTTCCCCGCTCTTTTTCCCGTCATTTGAATATACATCAGCTTTCATAAATATCATCTTATTTCTTTCTTTTCCCGAGGGTTTTCTTTTCTTCCCTACAAATTGCCGAAGGCAATTTGGGGTCCCAAATCGCGAAGCGATTTGTAGGATCGTAAAGAAAGAAAAGGCTCTTTCATAAATATCGTCCATTATTTCTTCCTACTGCTTTGATTCAAGCGAAATCATCCTTACATCAGGCTCCCTTATTTCACTCTTTCTCACAGCCTTCCTCATCCTTACCAATCTCTTCTGGGGGCCTGATACAGAGCCTAATATTACCAGGCATTGGTTTTTCACAATTCCATAATGCGGAAATCCTCCTTTGCAATTAACTTTTTCAGGAGAAGAAACTTGCATTATTCTTTTGTTTTTGTCCATTCTGTTGTGATAGCCCATCTGGCCTGCCATCGGAACCGTGCTTAGCACATTGCCAGGAGTCCATGCGCCCAAAGTTCCGACATGCCTTCTCTTTCCTGTAGCCTTCCTTCTTTGTATTCTTGTGCCAAACCTTTTCACTGTGCCCTGCCATCCTTTTCCTTTTGTAACAGAAACAGTATCAACATATTCCCCGTTTTTGAATACATCAGAAGCTTTCACTTCCTTCCCTAAAACAGAATTAGCATATTCTAATTTTTCTTTCACATCTTTGCCCCCCACCCCAATCATCATTTTCTCAATTTTCTTTTTTCCAAATCCGCATTTTTTCGGGGCGGTATAGGCAAGCACAAAAATATCATCAACATCTTCAGCTTTAATTTCATTTTTCTTTTTCAATTTCATTCCCATTTCTTTCAATATTTTATTATCATCAACAATTTTATCCTTCAAAATTTGCCCGCCCTTAAATGCGCGTATTCCATATATTATAATAGGGGGAGTTTCGACTATTGTGGCAGCACAATAAATTTCATTGTTTTTTGTCGGGGAGTCTGAATCATCTACATAAGAAACAGTTGTCATTCCTGCCTTATAGCCCGCAAACCCCAGCAACCCCTTCTCTGCTCTGGGGGCCCAATAGCCTATGCTGGGTATCTGGCTTTTTGCCCTCTTTCTTGGGTTAAAAGCAAGAGAGCCTTTTCTTGGAAAATTGTGCTTTGACATTTCTATTCCCCATATTGCAATAATTGTTCTAAAGAAAATATTCCCATGCAGCACCCTCGTCTTCTTATTCAGAAAACATTTCAGATGCCAAGAACGATTTCCAGCATAATGCCGGAAGTGTCGTCTCTAAATTAAAGAGACGTGAGAAGAAATAGGTTTACAAACATATATAAGGGTATTGTAGGCAGATATAGGCAATTTTCATGCAAA
>JBDRNY010000029.1:0-3046 GCA_043810635.1 Microcaldota archaeon
AACATATGGTCTTTGTCAAATGGGTCTAAAAGAATAGTTTGAATTGTCTTAAATTTCGCATTTTCCAATTGATTTACAACTTCAATATATGTTTTTTTCGGCTTTTGGGTTACGTCTATAGATTGGCTTTTTATGGCAAAAAGGGCATGCCCCCCCTTTTTCAAATACTTTTCTGCATTTTTTATAAGAATTTGCGCCTGCTCCGGCTGTGCCACATCCTGGTATAATACATCCACCTTCTCCCCCTGCAAATATTCTGCATATTCCTGGGGTTTTCTTGCGTCTGCAAATATAGGAAATAGATTGGGGCGGCTTTCGCACACTTTAACCAAATCCCTCATAGAGCGTTGGGCAAATTCAACAGCAAACACCGCTCCCTCTTTACCTACAATATCACTTACGTGAGAGGGTGTGGTGCCTGTAGCAGCTCCTAGATATAATACCAGCCCTCCTGGTTTGATAGGCATTTCTTTCAATCCTTTTCTTATTGCTCCCGCTAATTTGGATTTGTATATATCCCATTGCCGATATTCAATATTATTTATCTGAAAAAGCCTTTCCCCATACACCCTTTTCCTGGGGGAAAGGTTTTTTGTTGCCAAGAATGGCCCTATTTTATATATATTCGGGAAAATTTCTATTATTTCAGGCATGCAATAATGTAGGAGCGAGTAAATTTAAACTATATTCTATTTCTTTAGCAATTCAAGCAATTCAGAAGTAGAGATTATTTGAACATATTTTTGCTTTTGCAATTTTTTGTCATTAGACCATATCGGGCAGCCAAGCTTGAGAGCCAGTGCAAAATATTCAATATCACCCTCATCAGGGGTTATTTTCCCTGCTTTTTTGATGAATTTCTTAAATTCTTCGAAAGGAATGAGAGTTACATTTGAAAAAACAAAGGAAAATGCAGTTTCAAATTCCACATCTGTAAGCTTTGATTTTTCTACTATTTCATTTTTATGCTCTTCAAGCTCTTCCAGCAAAAATTCAGGTGCATATAGTTCCAGCGAATCTGAGAACAGCAAATCGCAGGTTTTTCCTTCTGTTGAAATGATTGCAGAAATTGCGATATTCGCATCCATTACCAAATCCATAAGTATAGAAAAGAGGGGGCAGATATCAATGTTTGGGAGGGGTAACTTTCCAGTGGTAAGCAGCTGGGGGCATATTTATATATGTTCAGTGCATACACATAATTAAATATATTAAATATTTGGAGGTTTTGGCATGCCCACTATAACATTGTCCGTGTCCGAAGAGCTGAAGAAGGAGATGGAAAAAACCCGGGAAATCAACTGGTCAGAGGTTGCAAGGGAAGCTATAAGGAAAAAAGTAGTGCAATTGAAAATACTCAAATCCATTGCCTCAAATTCAAAGCTTACTGAAAAAGATGCAATTGAGATAGGGCGGAGAATAAAGAGCGGCTTGCATAAAAGGCATAAGAAAGAGCATTCTTCTGCATATTAGAATTATTTGCATGGGAAACCAGTATGATACTGTAAAGTCTACTTTACAATAAAGCGGGATTTCTGTAAAGTGTAGTTTACATGAACAGAGGGCTTTGATGAAATTGAATTTATGCGGCATTCCTGGGGCTGGAAAAAGCGCGGTTGCGCAAATTCTAAAGGAAAAATTGGGCTGGCAAGTTGCATGTATTGACGAGTTGAGGAATGAGCATAAGGATGAAAAAACTGCTTGGGAAGAAATGCGCAAAATTATTGAGGAAAATGGGGATTGCATTATTGATTCAAGCGGCCTTCACCCAAAACTGGAAGCTATAAGGGATGAAAGCAGGGGCAAATGGATGGATATTTTAATTAAATGCACTGAAGGAATTGCGCTAAAGAGGATAGGGGGGAGGAAGAAAGGCAAGACATATTTTCCATATAAAATTACATATAAACAATTTATCTCAAATGCCCTTATTTCCTATGAGGGGATGAAATTTGAGCTTGTTTTTGACGGCGAGAGAGCATCTTCGGAGAAAATATCAAAAGCAATCTATTCCCATATTTCCAATAAGCCATGCCAGAATTGTTTTTAAATAGGTTTAGTGCATCAAGAGGCGGAGCAGAATAAGCTCAGATAGCATCAAAAAAGGAGTAAATATTCCAATTCTTGAATCTTTCATATAATTCCATATGATGGGAACTGCGTTTATTTTAATTCCCTCTTTTTTTGCCTTTGCAAGAAGCTCTACGTCAAACACATACCTCCTAGATTGGATTTTTGAAAGTATTGGCATAATTTTCTCTTTTCTCATAAGCTTTGTGCCGCACTGTGTGTCATCAAATTCTAATCCAAACAAAATTCGCACCAGCAAATTAAACACCCTGCTTTGCACATGGCGCAAGAGAGGCATTCCGTTTCTTGATGCTCCGGGCAAATACCTTGAGGTGATTACTAATTCTGCATTTTTTCTTTCTTTCCAAAGCTTTTCAAATTCCTTAGGAGAGATTGAATTGTCTGCATCAACATATGCAACCCATTTCCCCCCAGCATGCTTTATTCCATTAATTATTGCCGCCCCTTTTCCGGTTTTTTTGGAAGAAGATATTACTTTTGCCCCAAACTTTTTTGCAATATTTGCAGTGCCATCATATCCGTCTACGGCAACTATAAGCTCAGAAGATTTGAATTTGCCCTTTAGCCATGAAGAGTATGCCTTAAGAGTAGGTTTTATCCTTTCCTGCTCATTTAAGGCAGGTATTATTATTGACAGTTCAGGCTGCATATACCCTGAAATTTGAGCATAATGTTTTATAATAGTGTTTAAATACATGTAATTTCTCTATAAAGTCTAGTTTATGGACTCGTAACTCAGCTTGGCTAGAGTGTCTGGCTTTTATGGCACATCTGCAATTGGGCAGATTATTAGCTGAAGCAACCAGAAAGTCAAGGGTTCAAATCCCTTCGAGTCCGAAAATTTTTATTCATTGGGAATGTTTCTTGAGATGTTTAAATCCTCATGCAATATATGAGTATATGCACTTGGAATATTGGAATAACAAGAGTATATATCATACTCGTAAATTAGGGG
>JBDRNY010000030.1:0-9442 GCA_043810635.1 Microcaldota archaeon
TGGAGGAGCATTGTAAATTTGAGGTAAGTTTAATGACGTGAGGAAAATGTTTTGTGCAGAGGCTCCAGCTTTGCCTCTGCATTTTTTGTTGGGGGGAATTTGGAGGATAAAAGAGATAGTTTTAATTAATCAACGGGCTATCTAATATATGGCATTTGGCTCATACAAGAAAGGAAGCAGGACTGAAAATGAATTGGTGAAACTGTTTTTGGGTGAAGGATTTTCAGTTATAAGGGCGGCGGGCTCGGGGGGAGGAACTCCGTGCCCGGATATTTTGGCGTTTAAAAAAACAGAGCAACTCGGGTTTGAATGCAAAGCGGTTGAAAAAACATGCCTGCAATTAAGGAAAGAACAGGTGGAGCAGCTGAAAAAGTGGGAAGATAATACAAATATCACAACTTATGTTGCATGGAGGGTGAAAGGAAAGATATGGCATTTTGTAAGATTGGATTATTTAAAGGAAAATCCGAAATCTTATTCCATAACAATTGAAAATGCAAGAAAATATGGAATAGGGCTTGAACATCTATTGAAAAAATAAAATATTGAAAAAATAAATTAATTGATAAGGTGGGCTAGCCGAGAAAAGGATTTTGAAAAAATAAAAATAAATTAATTGTAATATGCCATGCCGTAATATCCTACCTGGTTTAAGAATTGCAAATATACTGTATGCCTTTCTTTTTCAGTTTCCACGGTGTAGCCGGTGCCGCCGGAAGATACTGTAATTATACCAAGCCAGTCTGTTGTATAAATGTCAATTTCCCTTAAAAGCAGTCTTCTTATTGTTGTGGGTTCCGGGTATAAATTTTGGGGCGGGTTTCTTCCAACGCTAATAACTGCAATTTCAGGATCCATATTGTCAAGCAATTGGAATGAAGCGGCATTTCCAGAGGCGTGGTGAGATATTTTAAGCACCTGGCACCCCTTGATTGAAATCGGGCCGGATATTATTCTGTTGTCAACCCCTCCAAATACTGTACCGGGGTCGGAAGAGGCGGCTCCTGATGCTTCTGAATTGCTGAACAATACTGCGCAAAAATCATCATATTCTGCTTTTAATACAATTGAATCCATTGCAGGGTTGGGGTTGCGCAGGCCCGGGAACGGATTTAATACTGTGAGGGTGAAATTCCCTTCTTCATAAGTGTGCGCATATTCCACAGCATTTACTTCGCTTGTTTCTGCCAATTCTAATATTTCCTGCCAATTTTCATCATTAAATTCTCCCCCGTTTACCCAAACTTCTTTTACATCAAACGAGCGTATTACTGCAGGCGCGCCGTTTACAAAAAGGGCGTCGTTTGAGGAAAGTATGAGCAAGTCAATTTCAGTTATTCCCTTCCTTCTTAGGTGGGAAATTACCTTGTCAGCATTTTTGTCAGGGCCGGCATCAAACAATATTACCTTTCCTTCAGAGCGTATTAATGTGGCATCACCATATCCCACGTCAATAAATGATATTTCAATCGGCTCGGGAGGGGTGAGATTTGCCTGCCCGTTATATACGCTCGGGTCTACCGGGTAAAGGGATTGGTTTAATGAAGCGTTTGGATTGTAAGGGGGAGGCTCAGGGGGATCTTCCCCGTTAAAACAGCCTGCAAAAGATAGAAGCAGGGAAAAAAACAAGCCAAAAATTATAAGAGAGGGAATATTTGATTTTGCCATAAATTTTGCTCATCATTTCATGCTTATAAGGATTTTGGAATGCTTACCTGAGGAGCTTGAATACGAAATTCCGGAGAGAAAGCGCAAATTTTCCAAAAGATTCTGGTGCAGGAAGCGCTTCAACAAAAACAGAAAAAATTCCTGCTGATGCAAGGAAAATCCCGCTCCATATTCCAGAGAAAAATGCAAGAATCGGCCTCACGCCCCTGAGAATTCTTGTAGCCATTATTTCGGCGGAAAGCCATTCCGGAATTTCCAAAACAGGGAGAATTGACTGAAGCTCCCCGAATTTTCCTGCCATCTGCAAAGTGCGGAGGGAGGCAAACTCTTCGATAATAACAAGCCCTTCAAAAATCCTGCCAGCGCGCAAAACAATCCCTAAAGGAAGTATTGCCAAAATTACAAGCCAGTTTTGCTTAAGGAAAACAATTTTGTTTTTTGTATTTCTATATGCTGAAACAAGCTCGATGCCTATTATGAAAATTGCAATCAAATTCCCTAATTCCAATATTTTGAAATGCGACGGGGAGGGATGGGGGATGACATCGAAATCTGCCAATAATTCTATTGAAGTTACTGTAAGAAGGAGAAGGATTGCAAGCGCAACAGCCCAGCTCCATAAATTATACTGGGTTTTTTTCAATATCATAATTTTTCTGCAAATGTCATGGGAAAGGTAATTCGGGGGCTTTGGCACTGCCAATGGGTCTGAAAATTCTCTTTTCTTTGCTTTTCGCCTTATTACTCTTCCCCGCACTCTGAATTTTTTCCTTTTTATTTTTGCCTTTTTCCTCGTAGCATGCTTTCTGCCTACCCCCGGCGCCTTCTTTTTTTTCTTTGCCACGAACAAAATTGGAGGAGAGGGTTAATATTTGTTATAGATTGGTAGTTTGAGAAACAAGCCCTTTTTCTTTTCTTTCTCCCGAGGGTATTTCTTTTCTTTTTTCTAAAAAGAAAAGAAAGAGGCTCGTTCAGTGCTCCAGGTACTCATCACTCCAAACGGTCAGCAAACCTGTATCACATCATTTGATATTTTTATTCAGCAACAGTTTAAAATTATTTAGAATGTGCCTGCCGTTATTGCTATTCCGAAGCGGAGGGCGTATTTACGGATTTGAGAAAGGGAGGACAATTTGCAACAAATAATTTTACAGCACCTTTTAAACATAACTTTTTAAGCCGCAAATGCCTGCCTTACTATGGGTGTATTTATGAATATGGTTGTGCTTTCCTGCCTGTTTGCGGCAATACTGTTTTTTGGATGCGTTGGAGGGGATGATGCACAGCCTGTGCAAACACCGGAAGCTCCGGCAGCAGTGCCGCAAACTCCGGCCGCCCCGCAGGGTTTGCAGCAAGTAAATGAAACTGTTGAAATAGAAGAGGAGGAAGAGTTTGAGCCGATTCACCTGACTTACTCACTCATGTTCTATATTATAGATAACAAATTGGGTGAGAATCGAACAGAAACAGCCACTGTGGATTATTGGCTTACTGAAAAGGAAGAATGCAACGGAAGGCCTGCTTATCTTGGGATTATGCACGCGAAGCAGGAAGGAATGCAGAGAGAAGAGACTTATGCAAAAATAACAGCATATGCTGATAATGGGGAGATAGCAGTGTCTGGTTTTAGCGGCGCATCTGACTTGATGTTTGACAGTGCAGAGCCAAGGCCTCTTGAAATGGATTTGCTGCTAACCTTAAACACCTTATTTGCATCTGCAGGCGAAAATTTCATGCAAGAAGAGGTATGGAATTCTACAAAGCCGGTAATACTTAAAGATGTAGCTGATTCGAGAGGGAAGTCTGTTAATAACTATTCAATAATACGTACAGGGGAGGAGGATGCGCTTCTTCCATGCATCACCTACACCTTGGCAGTGAAAGGAGAACACATGAGAGGCTCTTTCACAACTTGTGCTGCCAAAATGGATGAGAATATTCCTCTTCCATTTATAGTATATTACAATGTTATTGGGGATGGGATGATGTCTTGGTCCCTTGAATCCTATTCAAATGAATTGCCAAGCACAATATTCTACCCGCAATGCTTGCTGCCAACGAAATGCGAGTATATAGGGGAGCCAAGCAAGCCGGAATGGAGCGAATGTGATAAAAAAGACGGGCATATGGAGACAGTCTTTGATAATGCAGGATGCCCAACTGAGCATATCTGCATTGATAATATTCAAAGAGCCCGAAGGGAGCTAAAGAGTAGCCAGCCCCCGCACTGCACGCCTGTGTCGGATTCTCTTGTGCAAAAGCTTGCTAAATGCCAAAAAGAGGGAAAGGGAGAAATATCTGATATGGAAACCGACGAAGACGGATGCATCATCAGCTTTGAGTGCAGGTAGGGGTGGATTGGAATAAGCAGGGAAAAAGGCATAAATAATATTATTTAACTTTCAGCTCCATATCCAATTTACAATTTACGGGGTCAGCTTGACCTGCTGGTCAAGTCCCCCAATTTCAAAGAAATTGGGGTCGTGGCGTAAGCATTTGCCACACTGCCGGCTTAACTCGATTTTTGGTGCAAAAATGCAACAATCTGCATAAAGAATTATATTGTTCCGGGCAGCAATATTTTCATGGAAAGAGGGAGAAAGGCATTCGGAAAGAGCGAACTTGAGGAAACATTCAAGCAGATAGGGGCAAAGCTGCGACGCCCTGTAATGGCTTACCTAATTGGCGGAGGGGCGATGTGTTTTCGCGGCCAGAAGCTTGCGACAAAAGACCTTGACCTTGTTTTTGATTCGCAGGATGATTTCAGGGAATTTTCCCTTGCCCTGAAAACCTGCGGCTATGCAGAGTCTGCTTTGCTGGAAAAAGAATATGAGGAAATGAAAGCTTCCGGAATATGGCAAAATGATGAGGGCTTTCGCTTCGATCTGTTTGTGAAAACAGTGTGCAATGCCATCAGCCTCTCGGACAATATGGTCAAACGGTCGAAATTGCTCGCCAATTACGGGAATCTCGCCGTTTATATGGTTTCAGACGAGGATGTGATACTCTTCAAGGGAATTACGGAAAGGCCGGATGATGCCGACGATATAGAATCCATTATCCGAAGGGCGGATATAAATTGGGAAACCATAATGCGCGAATGCAGGGAGCAGAGCGGAACCCGCGTCTGGTATGGCTTGCTATATGACAAGCTTGCGGAAATTGATTCGCGCGGAATTTCTGTTCCGATTCTTTCGCAATTGCTAAAGCTGGACAACATGGCAATAATAAGGGAAGCGTTTGAGGCGCAGCTCCGCAAGGGATTGGGCAGGAAACAGGCCCGCGCTTACCTGATGGAAAAGGAATTTACAAAAGAAGAAATAGATGAGGCGGTTGGGAGCGATTAAGCGGCTCTTGCATCCTCCCTCATCCGCTCATAAAATCCGGTTTTCTGCCTCACTTCATCAAGCGCCCCCTCAACCATATACTCTTTGGCAAATGTTTTGAGCGCCCTTAAATTTAGCTTGCGCTTGTTTTTGGCAAAAAAGATTGTGAGGGCAGGCATGTCAGAGTGCGATTTCAGGCTTGCCAGAAGAAGGGAGTGGGCAAAGCATTCCTCCAGGCTCAATTCGCGCTTTTTCTGGTTAAGATTGAAATAGTAATCATCATAAGATGTAAGGAGCGCCTCCAAGCCTTTGCGGGCAAGCGCCTTTGTACCTGTTTTCGCGAAAAATGCGGGGGCCTCTTTTGCATCTGTGCGCAATACCACATTCTTTCTTACCCTGATTGATATATTATGCCCCTTAACTTGCTGCTGAATCAGGAGCTGCAGGCTGTCGGCATAGGCAGTTGCAAATTCCTTGAGCATTGAATCTGATATTTTCACCTGCCCGCCCTTCCAGAAGAGTACGCCGGCGCCCCCCATTGCCTTGAGCATTTTGTACAAGGTGTTTCTTGAGCAGCCGGCATCTTTGAGAATCCGCCCGGTATCGGCACCATCCGAGATGGAGATGAGGATGTCCATTGCATACCCGGAAAGCCATTTCTCAATCTTTGCATTGGGGCGGGAATCGTAGAGCAGCTTGAATCTCTGCGCGTGGGATGCCATGGAAAGCCTGATGGTTTTGGTTGTGCCTGCCTTGTCAATGTCTATTAATCCTTTTTCTTTCAGGGCTGCAATCGTTCTGGAAACAGAGCTGGCTTCGGAGCCCAGCTTTTGGGAAAGCTGGCTGGCGCTGGCGGGCCGGGTGCAGAGCCGGCATAATGCCAAAACTTCCGATTTAGATAATTTGATATTCATATACATATTTTGTTAAGTAAGAGGATATAAACTTAACTATTTTTGGTTATTATTACTTAACATTTGGTAAGTCTTAAAAGAGATGAAAATATTAATAGTAATTGATAGTAAATAATAGTAATGAAAGAAGGTGCCTAAAAAGTATCTAAAACTATAGACGTGATTGGACCAGAAGTATCCAGAAAAGTGCCTAAAAAGTATCTAAAAAAGTACCAGAAACTGCCGACGTAAAATCCTAAGAAAGTCCCAGAAAAATCCCAGATAAGTTCCAGAAGCATTTGAAAAAGGTTTGGAGATAAGTTTGGAGAAACTTCTGAGATATTTCAGAGAAAAGAATTTTACAAGCATTTATTTTTGACTATTTGCAAACTCATGCAATATGCTGTTAACCTCCTCATTTTTCTCAAGCGCAGCTTTTTTCACTTTTTCATGCGTAAGAACCTCTTTTCTTATTCCTGTTGCATAGTTTGTCCCTATACACAAACCAACTGTAGGAATCTTAACTTCGCTCAAAAGCGTTATTTCATAGGCATTTGTCATGCTTGTAAGGTTAGCCCCCATTATTTTCAGGGCTTTAATCTCTGCCCGGGTTTTAAACCTCGGACCAGGATAGGTGGCTATTATGCCCCCAGTTTTGCACTCAATCCTCATCTTCCTTGAAGAATCCAGCACTTTTCGCTGAAGCTTTTTTGTGTAAGGCTCAACTACGTCCGTATGCACTATTTTCTTGCTAAAATCATCAAAAAATGTTATCTGCGAATAAAAACCTATAAAATCATCCGCCAATATCAGATCTCCCACAGCGTAGTTTCTGATAATGCCGCAAGAATATATTGTCATGGCATTTTTAACCCCAATTTCTTTCAGTGACCAAACATTGGCCATATAATTTACCTTGTGGGGAGGAATAGTGTGCTTCATTCCATGCCTTGGGATAAACGCGCCTTCCGCATTACCTATCTTCCCAAAAAAAACATCCGTTTTCCCATACGGGGTAGGGATTGTTTTTTTAGCCAGCTTATCAAAATTTTTTGATAAAAAATACCCCCCGATTATTCCTATCATACGGCATCACAAAGGAACTTTTTGTTTAAAGAGATTGGAGATTCTATTCTCTGAGAGAATAAACTGTTTTTCTGATGCGCAGTTTACAACCCTGAAGCCTATATTTGTGCCGCCTATCCTTGACCAGCATTTCCCCCTTTTGGAGCATCTTAAGCTTTCTTTCGGGTAAGCCCACCCCCCGCCGCGTATAGATTTGTCCACCCCTGTTTTCGGACCTGCCGGCTCAAAATCTTTTGATTTTTTATAATAGACGGAAGAATACCAATCGGACATCCACTCCCAGACATTGCCGGCCATATCTGCCAGCCCGTATTTGTTAGGCGGATAAGAGCCGACCGCAGTTGTCATCCCGTTTACCTCGGCAAAATTAGCCATATCCGACTCGGGCTCCTCGTCCCCCCAAGGATACTTTTTTAGCTCAAAGCCCCCCCTGGCTGCCTTTTCCCATCTGGCTTCGGAAGGCAACTCTCCTCCCAGAGCCCTGCAAAAAATATTTGCACCAGCCCAATTTACCAAAGTAACGGGGTGGTTTTCAAACCCTTTCTGAACCACATATGTGCCGTTTGCCTTTTTTATCCTGCACATCTTATTATAAACATCAAGAAAACAGTAAGTATCCCCTGCCTCGTTATCAACTCTAAAAATATTCAGGAAGTCCGCAAAAATCTTATTCGTTACCAAGTGCTTTGACATGTGGTATTCTTTTGTATAAACTAGGTGTATCGGGTGTTCGCTATCTTTGAATTCGCTTCCCATCAAAAAAGGCCCTTCAGCAACTAATATGCTATCCTCGTATATTGCCCTTCTTATCTTATTTGGGGATTCTAATTTTTTTAGCATTAGCATCCACCTTCGGAACGGGTTTATCAAGTATTTTCTTAGCCCTGGCAACCTCGTCTTTTGTCAGTATCTCTTTCCACTTGTTCTTTTGCGCATGGCTTGCCCTGTATGCTGAATATTCCGAGCCCCTATCGCAAGTCATCCTCTCCTGCAGCTCACCTATGGTGTCTGGAGTGGGCTTGAGGGACATAAACCTAAACATTCTGCCAAACTCTTTCTCTGGATCGGCAACAATACCGTTGTACTTGAATTTCTCATGTACAAATGCCTCTAAGTCGTTTTTTGCCACCTCTGTTTTTATTTTCCACATAAGGGAAAGCTTCTCTATATTTGAATTCTTATCTACCTCATCAAAAATTTTCCGGTATCCTGCAAGCTCCTTGTTGTTCCTGATGCTCTCTCCCAGGATATTAAAACGAAAGTCATATTCCCACCTGTTATAGAAATCTGATTTTTTAAAAGATGCGAATATTTCCAGGGGGTTTCTCTCAACATATATTATTCTCAAGTCCGGCAGGTATTTTTTAAGCCATTGAAGCTGGAGAAGAAAGGTGGTTTCTTTAAATATCCGCACCCCTTCCTTTTTGGAGTGCAGCCATGCTTTAAGTTCTGAAGCATATTGAACCAATTCCTTATTCTTGCTTATCTGGGCATGGTATCCAACTTTGGAATAATCTTTTGCAGTCCAGAATTGGCAATCGGTGTTTTTTACCATGCCCGTATGCTGGCTAAATGGCTCAATAATAACGTTTGTATCCGGGTGGGAGACTATAATTGATGATATAAAATTTGTACCTGAGCGGGAGTGCCCAAGTATCATGAACGGGTGCTTTTTAGATTTTTTTTTAGCCTGCAAATCGGTTTTCCCCCCTATTTCACGGATAGCTCCTTTTATCCCTTTTAAGCTGTCTATTGTTGCAACAGGTTTGTGCTCTCCAAACTCTTGTGTTTTCTTCTCCCGATTAACCAAAATAACCCGCAGGCCTGCAAGGCATCCGCCCACCACATCCCGCTTATAAGAATCGCCTATAAGAAGCGCCTCATTAGGGCTTACCCCTATCTCTTCCAACGCGTACAAAAACAACTCGCCCGTCCTCTTTATTTTTCTTACATCTCCCGAAACAAATAGGTAACCAAAATATTCTTCTATTCCAAGAATGTTCAGTGCCCTCTTTTGTGCATCAAGAGGACCTTCGGTTATTATCCCTAAAGAGTAATTCTTTTTCAGCTCTTTTAGGACATCCATTGTTTCAGGAAAAGGCTTTGTGTTTTCCTCAAGGATTTTTCCGTATCCGTCCACAAGTATTTTTACAAACCCTTCATCCTTTATCCCGACACCCTCCAAAAGGTTTGAGAATCTCTCTGTCCTGTACTCACGGCTGCTTCGACCGTCAAAAAAAGCTGTCTCTTCTGCTTGGGAGAGCAATTCCCCGTATTTTTGCACAAGCAATTGTTTTTCAACATGGTGCTTTGCTTCTATCAACTCGTATACCCTCCCCATTGCCTTTGAAGAGGAACTCTTAAACGAATGCAAAGTATCGTCAAGGTCAAAAAGGATTAATTTTATCTTCCCCATATATAACTATTTTATAAAACAATATTTATAAATTTAGTAGTATGGCAAAAAAC
>JBDRNY010000031.1:0-8679 GCA_043810635.1 Microcaldota archaeon
TTAAAAAATAAAAGGGATGCTATTGCTTTGTGTGCAATAGCACTCCGCTCGGCTTTTTGAATACATTTCCTAATTTTATGCCAACAAGCACTTTTGCGTTTTTTGCAGATGCCAAATCAGCCAATCTTTGGGTAATTATGCCGTCAAACACAATTCCATACACTCCATTTTCAGCTTCAAGAGTTTTTATCATGTCTCTGACAGGCACCTCTTTAGAAACTGTATTTTCATCTGAATAAATGCGGGCTTTTAAGCTGTTTTCAAGCTCGTTTAGAGAAGCGAGGAGAGGTTCTGGCACTGAAGAGATTGTGGGTGTGGAAAGCGGTTGTGGAGTAGACACAGTTGGAGGGGCTTCTTGAACAGTTGAAGGGGGAGAAGTTGGTGGAGCCTGCGAGCGGGCAGTTTCTTGCGGAGCAGAAGAAGTTGTGCTGCTTGTTCTTCGCCCATATGAGCGCTGGGAAGGGCGAGCTTCCCCCCGGGAAGAATATTCTGGGCGCGAGGAATATCTGCCTGCTTGCCTGCCAGTATAGCCAGAATCAGAAGTGGCTGGCGGGCGTGGAGAATATCTGCCTTCATACCTGCTTTCCCCATATCTGCTTTCCCTTCTTTCATATGAAGAAGATGGGCGGTAGCGGGAGCTGCTTGTGCTTCCGTTTGCACCCTGCTCAAAAGGCACTTTAGAGCGAAGAGATTTGATTATTTCTTTTCTTGTAAGCTCTTCCACTTCTTTTCCTCTTGGTGCGCGGGCAATAAAATCTAGTTCCCCTATCCTTGCAAGCTCGGCAAGAATAATATCCCCGCCCCTGTCTCCGTCAAGAAATACTGTTGTTTCTTTTTCCTGGGTAAGCTTTGCAATTGCCGGGGAAACATTTGCCCCCCCTACTGCAACAACATTGTTGATGTCATTTTTCAGCAAATTAATAACATCAGCACGCCCTTCAACAAGGATAACTGAATCCATTCTTGCAACACCAGGGCCTGCAGGAAGCCTTTCAGAGCCATAGGTAGATATTTCAGCAGTTTTTACCTCTGCCCTTACCTGGTCTGAAATTTCCTTGCTTTCAGGTATTTCTGAAATAAGCATGTTTTTCAGCAGGCCTTTTGCCCTGTCTATAAGCTCTTTTCTTTTCAAATTCCGGGTGTCTTCTATTTTCTCGATTTTTATATGGGCATCGCACGGCCCCACCCTGTCAACAGTTTCCAAAGAAGCTGCTAATATTGATGTTTCCACCATATCAAGGGAGGAGGGAAGCTTTATTCTCCCTATAGATTTTCCCCCTCGGGGGTTTAAATCAACTTCAATCCTTCCGATTCTTCCGTTTTTCTGCAATTCGCGCAAATCAAGCTCGTCTCCAAGCAATCCTTCGGTTTGGCCAAATATTGCCCCAACTACATCAGGCTTTTCCACAAGCCCGTCAATTTCCACGTCTGCATATACAAGATACTTTACCGTATCGATATATGTTTTTGCCATTTTATTTCACCTTTTATATTCACCAAAAAGCAGAGAGAACAAGCATGGCGGCAAAT
The DNA here is from genome assembly GCA_043810635.1 of Microcaldota archaeon. Classification (GTDB taxonomy): domain Archaea; phylum Micrarchaeota; class Micrarchaeia; order Anstonellales; family Anstonellaceae; genus 1-14-0-10-45-29. The sequence goes on from JBDRNY010000031.1 coordinate 1,531, forward strand.
GGCTTACCTAAGCTTTTGTTTGCCCAGGCTTTCCCTTATTTTCTGAATAAAGGACCTGTTGTCCATATCAAACGCCACAACCTTGAGTTTTGAGCCCGTTCCTGAAACAATATGCACAGGAGTGCCGGAAAGCTTTGAAAGCAATTTGCAAAGGGCTTTATTTGCCTTGTTTTTCTGGGCAGGTTCGCGAAGGCGGACGGTTAAAACCGCCTCGTTAGCTTTTCCAGGCCTATGCGAATCTTCCAAGCCCTGTAAATTGTTAAATATTATATCCGGCTTTTTTGAGCCCGGAATTGTTTTGAGAGTCAATTGACCCATAAAAATCAACCGGGCATGCGAGCATCTCTTTTTTGATGAATTTTAATATCATATTTCTAATTATTTTTCTTTTTATTCCCTGTGCGCTGTTGACAGCATTTTCATCGATACTCTCTATGCGCCATCCACGCAAGGGTAAATAGATTAGGAATTTGGGGTTTAAAAAGATATATACAAAAAATTAATGCTCTTTCGGCAATAGGCGAAACTATTCTTTATATAAGTTGAATTGAAATATTCTCTTTTCGAGCAATAGTTGAATTTTCTTATATATCTGCCTGAAGCCCTTATCTGTTTTGAGAACTTTCTGGAGGATGCGGCTATCAATAAATTCATCTAATTTTTTAAGCGGGGTCTTAGGCAAGATGTGTGATAATAAATTATAGCAAAGGTTGAAGTAGTTGTCACGTTTAGTAGTGAGCAGAGCATCGAGCTCATACGCTGTCTGGAATTTATCCTCATCTGTCTTTGCAATATAATCTGCAACATACATATTAAATAAAATACTCAGATGTTCAGATTTTTTGTAATAAAGCTCGACATCATACTTTTTTCCATGCAACAATTTGACATAATGAAATAGACCAACATGCGCAGAACCTCGGGGGATAACTAGTGCATGATTGCCCGCTTCGTCAGAAATAAAATCAAGCAGAGCCGTCATTGCAAGATCTCGCTCTTTAAGTATGATGCCCATCATTTGCTTACTTCGCTTATCATAAGATGATGCACGGTCGTATATTAATGCGTCAATAGACTTTTGTTCTGTTGTAAGTTCTGGCTCAAAAACCACAGAATATGGCCTTATTCTGTTTAACTCTACAGCATTGTCCAGATAGCCCCAATCAAGAGAAGAGAGTTCAGTTCTCTCACCTGCATTTGGTGTTATTCCTTTGTGCACGGTTTTGTCAAGAAAGTATCTCATTGTTGCTTGAGCCTTGACAAGATGGGTATCAAGCCTGGTTATATCTTCTTGATCCAGAAGAAAAGGCATTGTCCATGAAGTCTTATCTGGGGGAGGACGAAAAATACCTTCCGAGAGTATAGTGATTTTTCTTCCTTCTTTAAAATTCTTTTCCAAAAATGGAGCTATAGTGCTTCTGAAGAAGGTGCGGTCTGGCGGGATGAACTTATGCCCATGACTGCCAAAAGCCATCAATAATGGCGTTTTGCCTTTTTTCATAATAATATATTTACTATGACAATATAAATATATTTGGTTATAGGCTGGGCATAAGATTAGCGCCTTCTTCCCCTTCCACCGGAGTGTTTATGACGCTGATGGAAGTGCTTTTTGCCCTTTCTCTGCTTTTTGTGGGGGTGTTTTTTATGGGGCTGCCTTCCTGTATAGCCAACATATTTGGGGTGGAAGTCTGAATCATCATCTGCAAACATGTATCTTGTTGCCTCATTTTTGTCTGAACGCTTGTGCACCGTTCTTCTTGCCCTTCTCCTTGCATTCCTGAAATATTCCAAATCATCTTTTGCGCTTTTTGAAAGCTTTTTTTCTTTTTCCTCGCGCAGGGCTTTGAGCGAGTCGCCTTTATCTTCCACCGGGGGAAGGTGGGGCGCGGGTATGGAACGGAGGTGGTGGGGCACTTCGGTGGGCTTTGCCAATATTCTGCGCACCGCCCCTTCAACATGGATAAGGGAGTGGTGAAATGCTGTTTCCGGAAGGGAATTTACTGAATAGATGTCAATTGAATTTGATTTTATCCCGCAAAAGCCGAGTATTGCTTTTTCCATGAAATTTTTTGCCAAATTCCCAACCTTCTGCTCCTGCGCAGCTGAGGAGGAAAAGGTGCGTATTACAAGCGCCCGCTTTCCTTTTAGAAGGGAAGTTGCCCCCTTTTCTGAAAAATCAAATGCAAACCCCTGCGTAAGCACCCTGTCAAAAAACCCTTTCAAAATTGCAGGGGGGATAGACCACCATACGGGGTAGAGAATTATCCATGCGTCCGCCTCCCCTAAAATAGACTGATATCTTATTATCTCGGGGGAAGGGCTTTTTCCATATTGCTCAACTTCTCTTTCGCTCATCACAGGGTTGAATTTTTCCCCGTACAAATCTATTAATGTAAACTGGATTTTCCCCTCTCCAAGGGCTTTTTTCACTGCTTGCAATAATTTTGAGCCGTGGGCTGAGGAAAGAGAGGGGTAGGAATAGATTACGCATATTCTTGAGTTTTGCATAGATGAGATTTAATCCGATGGGTTTAAATATTTGTGCAAATTGGTGTTATTGAATAATGATAATGGAGGGGTGGATATGCCCAGGAAAAAAAGGAAAGTTTCAATGGCAGCATATGGAAGTGAATGCTGCGGTCCGTCGGATATACAATCCTATGGCAGAGGAAAAGCTCTTTTCAAAATTGCATTAGGGCTTTTGTTTGTTACATACGGATTTGGCTATCTGGGGGCAGGCCTTGAGGGCTTGAAAGTGCTTGCACTTGTTGCAGGAGCTCTTTTCTGCCTTGTCGGCGTAGTGCGGATGATGGCAAGAAATTCGTAAATGTTTTCTTTTTATTTTTTTACTTCCTATTTCTATCATGGCAGAATTACCCTTAGTTGAATTGCAAAAAGAAAATGCTGCAAAAAAGGCAGTTGAGCTTGTTGAAAACAATATGGTAATAGGATTGGGCACAGGCAGCACTGCAGCTTATTTTGTGAAATTTCTTGCTGAAAAAGTGAGAAAGGAAAAGCTGAAGATAAGGTGTGTTTGCACCTCGCTCAAAACCCATAAAATGGCAGAACAGCTCGGGCTTGAAATTGTGAAATTAAAGGAAGTTGACAAAATTAATTTGGCAATTGACGGGGCAGATGTAATAGACCAGAATAAATATTTGATTAAAGGGTATGGGGGGGCGCTTGTAAGGGAAAAGGTGATTGAATATTTTGCAGATAATTTTGTTGTAATTGCAGATGAAAGCAAACTGCAGAAAAAATTGAATAAATCCATACCCGTGGAATTTCTTCCTTTTGCCCATGCCCTTGTTACAAAGAGGCTGAAGCAATTGGGTGCAAAAGAAGTGAAAGACAGGATGGTTGACGGAATGCCTTTTGTATCAGACAATGGCTTCTGGATTGTGGATGCTTATTTTGGGGAAATAGAAGATCCTGTGCACCTCGAAGAGCAAATAACAAAAATACCCGGCACTCTTGAGAATGGAATATTTACTAAAAGAATAAACAAAGTAATTATTGGCACAAAAGACGGGGCAAGGGAAATTTAGAAGAGTTATACGCCGAAATGCAGGGTATTATAAACAATGATAAGATATAATAATATATTATGAAATGTAAGGGTGAAAAGATGACTGGTGCTGTGGTTGATTTGAGCGAGTATAATAACAAGATAGTGAATATGATTAAAGCAGGATATGATTTGAAAAACAAATCAGATGCAATAAATCTCATAGTTGAAAGCTATGGGAAGGAAGTGCTGGAACCCCAGATTAAGCCGGGGTATATGAATAAGCTGAAGAGGATACAAAGGCAAAAAGGGAAAGTATACAAAGATGTGGATGAAATGTTTGGGGAGTATGAGTGAAATGTACTTTCCTGAAGATACTCCTAACTTTAAGAAGAAGATGAAAAAATTGTGCAAAAAGGACAGAGTGAGGTTTGAGAGAGTTCGCAGGAAGGTGCAGGAAGTTTTGAAAAATCCACACATATGCAAGCCGCTTGGAAATGTTATGGCGGGAATTAGGAGCGTCCATATAGACCCGTTTGTTTTTACTTTTTCAATTGATGAGAAAAAGAAAATTGTGAAATTTCTAGATTACGAGCATCATGACAAAATATACGGAAGCTGAGGTGAGCCCTTTTTATCTCCTAGAAAAAAGTCATTTGGAGAAAAAGAAAAAACCGCAAAATCGTTCCCTCTTGCTTTAAATCCTTTTTCTCTCCAAATTATTCTGCGGGAGTTGCAGAGCGGTCAAATGCGATAGACTCAAGATCTCCCTTATGGAATTTGAACAGGTTCATTCTGATTGTGGGGTGGGCCATCTATTGACCTAGCGTCTTCGAGGGTTCGAATCCCTTCTCCCGCAATTCTGCTTTGTAATTTTTCCTTCAAAAAAATAGATGGATAATCGGTTTTCTTTTTCCCCTGAAGGGCTTGTTTTTGATATAGTTATATTTGTAACATCTTGTTTATTAATATAAGGAGGGAATAGTTATCCTATGCAAAACAATTCGCCTTTAGAAGAAACCATAAATGGCAGGCCGGTCAGAATTGCCTATGTTACATCATTGCGCGAGATTGAATCAGAGGGGGTGGGGGGAACCATACCACTTGAGCAGGACACATTATCCTCATTGCTTTCTTACCATTCCAATGGCCATGCGCTTGGGAGCAACGGCAATGCAGAACATCAATGGCAGAATTTGGCGCGCCAAACATATGAAATCGCGGCAATTATTGCAGATGATGATGAAGTTTCCCCCCGAATGGCCCGGCGCATAGCAGCCAGCGACCTGCCTTTTTACCAAGTTCCATCCAGCACATGGAGGTCAATAAAAGGGAACCCGCAGGCCAAAGCGCAGGCAAAGGCAGAATATGAGCGCAGGATTTTGGAGTTGACAGAACAGAACAAGGTGGATGTAATTTTGTCAGACTCATATACATGCTTGTTTGGGCCCACTGTGCTTGATGCCATGGGAGGGCGTGTGCTTAACATCCATCCGGCATATACTCAGGACCTGCCGGGCATTACCCCTACGGCAGATGCGGTTTTCCGCCATGGCATATTCAGGCGCATAAACTCATCAGAGAATTTTGTCTGGCGGGACGGGGAGCGGTTTTATCGAATTCCCCTGCGCTATGAGCATTTATTCCGAGCGCGCAATATGGATGAAGTTATGCAGGAATTCCGCGCAAGGAGGATTGTTTTCAACCCAGAAGAGATATCCAACTTGGAGTCCAGCTCAAAAACCCAGCCGGTAGGAAATATCAAACCTAGGTTTCTTCTTGTCCGCATGGCAGGAGTAGTTGTCACTGACAAGAAAGGAAGGCAGTATACCCTGTCTGCAAAAAACGATCACATTGATGTGCTGGAGCATGAGTCTGGGCACGCAAGGGAATTGTTTGTTCAAAGGTTTGCCAACATTTCTATTGAGCAGGACGAGCAGGGCAACTCTTGGCTTGTGATGCCTGTAAACGGGGAGAGGGGCAGATTTCCTGCCAAAACAGGTGCTACATTTCATGAGATTGATGCAGGCATAGATACTGGCCCTATTATTCATCATGCGCGCTCAACTGCAATACGCAGGCAGGACAGCTCAAGCATTGCAAGCATGAAAGAGCAGTCTGCCAGGCAAGCTGAGAGCCACAGTGATGGGGTGCAAAACTTGCGCGAGCGAAATTATATAACCAAGAATGAAGTGCTGAAAATCGGCATATTAAAGCATTTGCGCTCTGAACAAATGCATAATCTTGTTGCAAGCTCGCGAAACGGCAGAGGGGCTGTTGCCAGGAATACTGCCAGTGTAGCCAATTTTGTAAGGTGAATGATATGACTTCCCGCTCTAACCATGAACCGACGCCATCAGAGGCTCTTCTAAATGATTTGGTTTCCATCCCCTCAGTTGCGCCTGAGGAAAAGGCACTTGCATATTTTTGCGCAGAGCGCCTGCAGAAGGCAGGCTTTGAAGTGCAGATGCAGGAGTGGAATCCGGGAAGGTTCAATGTTGTTGCGCATAAAGGGAATGCCTCAAAATTTTTGCTTCTCTCTTCACATCTTGACACCGTGCCTCCGTTTAATTATGGGGAGCGCAACCCTTATTCTGTTGAATACAATGGAGAATATTTGCGAGGTTTGGGAGTTTATGACATGAAAGCAGGCCTGGCGCTGATTTTGCATTCAGCCACGCATCTAAACCCTTCCAAGGAAATGGGAATCAGGATTGTGCTTACTTCTGATGAGGAGAATATATCTGAAGGCACATGGGCTGCCGCAAAAAAAGGCCATTACAAGGGAGCCGTGCTTGCGGTTGTGCCAGAGATTGTGGATACCCCCACAACAGTCCAGGAAACCCCCCTTACCCACCAGCCGCTTCCGCTTGTGTTAGGGCGCCGCGGGCGCGCAGTATACAGGGCATTGATTCAAACCCCTTCAATACACGGCGCAGAAGGGAGGGGGATAAGCTCGCTTGATGTTGCAGGCCAGATTCCGGCTGCGTTGCGCAGGATAAAAATGCCGCAACATCCGCGCCTGCCATCAGCCACAGCGTTTGTAAGGCGAATATCCGGGCAATCGCAGGCGCTTGAGATACCCACCAGGGCAGAAGTTGATATTGATGCGCACATAGTTCCCCCATACACACACCAAACTTTTGCAGAGTTTTTGGAAAAAGAGCTCAAAAAACTTCTTGAAATGCCTGCAGGAAGCAGTCTGGATTTGTCTTTGCTCCCCCGCCAGACCCCATACTTGCCGCCTTATGAAACAGATTTAAGCAATGAATATATCAAGAGGCTGATGTCTGCATTTGCTTCTGAAAGAAAGCATGTTGAATACGGGCTTACTGTGGCTGATGAAAATATCCTTGTATCAGAGGGCATTGCATGCATCTCATGGGCACCGCGCGGAGGCTGCGCCCACACTTCAGACGAATGGCTCTCAAGAACTGATTTTGCAATTTTGGGGAAGCTGTACCCAGAAGCACTACAAAAAGTTTTGGATGCAAAATAATTATTTTCTGCAAATATTTGCAAAATTTTCCAATATTTTTTCCCCTTTTTCTGTATGCCATACTTCAGGATGGAATTGCAATCCAAAAAGAGGGAGGGAAATGTGGTGCATTGCCTCAATTTTGCATGTGGAAGAATGG
>JBDRNY010000032.1:0-40944 GCA_043810635.1 Microcaldota archaeon
GCCCTTACAAAGCATTAGTAGACATAGGAAAAGCTTATTCTGAGGCAGAAATCCAACAAATGTTAAAAGCAGGAAAATTTGATCTCTCAGGCAAAAAAATCTACTCTTGGGAGATGGGATATTCCCCCGGCTACACAGAGCTTACAAAAAAAGCCGCAGTTTTATGGCTATTGCAAAAAACAGGCAAAAAACCCCAAGAGCTTACTCAGAATGATTTTCTAAATAATGGGTTACTACTTGGGGCTTTTGGTGATCGTCGTTATAATACACTATTAGCAGCAGGAAAAGCCTACTCAGAGAAAGAAATCCAACAAATGCTTAAAACAGGAGAATTCGACTTTTCAGGAGAAAAAGTCTACCCCTGGGAGATGGAAATATCCTCAATATACACTAACCTCACAAAAAAAGCAGCAACCTTATGGCTTTTGCAAAAAACAGGCAAAAAATCCCAAGAGATTACAGCGAATGATTTTCTAGGCAATGGACTGGTCGGATTATTAAGCAACATTTATTCTGGTAGCCCCTACAAAGCATTAGTAGATGCAGGCAAAGCTTATTCTGAAGCAGAAATACAGCAAATGCTTAACACAGGCAGATTTGATTTTTCAGGCAAAAAAGTCTATCCCTGGCAAATGAAAAACCCGCCTGCAATTTTTGACAAGCAACTTATGAAAGAAGCCGAACAAAAATATAAAAAAGCAAGGGAAAAATTGGTCGGCGGCCCTCCATACAGGCCAGAAATTATAAAATTTTATCCAAAAATTCCCGGCAAAGAAAAACCATTGAAAATGAGCGCAGGAGCCAAAATACCCGCTTATTCTCTTTTGCCTAAATCAAAAAGCAAAATATTTGAACAAAAAGTTAAACACCCGGCAATATTTGTCCTTGACACATATTATATAATCGATTTGATGGTTTCCGGAAAAAACATCCGTTCCACCCTAAAAAGATTGAAAGAGGCATCCAAGGATGGCGAGGTTATTATTCCGAAGCAGGTGCTGCGTGAGCTTGAGCTGCAGACTTTAAACAGAAGGACCCATGGGGAAGGCAATAAGTATGGGGTTGACCCAAAAACACTGCTCGTACCCCCGCAACTTCTTCAAGAGTTTCAGGAGGCAATATATGCTGACAACTCTGTGCAAATTGAAAATACATCTGTCTCTCCCCAGCTTATGGCAGAGCTTAAACAAATCCTGAAAAAAGGCTCTGAAGAGAAGGGAAGCTCCAGGGTTGGCATCGGGGATGCAGGAATTTATTCATTTTTAAAAGAATTTGGGATTTTATATGAAAAAGACGGATGCAGTCTTTATATCCTCAGCCAGGATAAGCACATTCCAATCCTTGTGAAACATTTAAACAAAACAGAAAATATTAACACTAAAGTATCATTCTAGCAGCTAGTTTTCTGTGGTTATGCTGTAGCGAATTTCTCTCGGAATATCAATACGGCTTTCCACAAAATGTATTTCTTTTACCTTTGGATTTATCTGATTACACTCTATTTTTTTCCTCATATGATGTATTTCAATTCCTTCAGTAAATTCATATCTAACAATTTTTCCAGAGCGCAATTCCTGCGGAAAGGCATCTCTAATGTCTTTTACAACAATTCCTTCCATCAATGTATTTTCCTCTTCTCCGTACGGGGTATATGTAATCAATTCTGGCAGCTCTTTAAGTGAAAATTTCCCTCTTTCCATAATATTTGCCAAAAAGAAGGAGGCGGAGGAAATGTTTTTTTGCCCATTATATGCAATAATATTATCCTTAAAAAATCCAAGGCAATTTTTAATATCCTTATATATTTCAATTTTTCCTTCAATGCCAAGAAGCATTCCTCTCTGCTTGTCAAAAATATCATAAATCATATATCTTGCAGGCACTTTGTATTTTATCGAATGCTTTATTTTCAAATCTTCTGTAAATATCTTATAATTCTTATTTTCAAACTCTGCACTCTTCCCATCCATCTTCTCTTCCGCCATAACCATTCCTAAAAGCAAAAACCTTGTGTCCTCTAATGTCATATATCTTTTTGAAGAAATTATTGGCCCTACTGGAAGCCTCAGCGGTTTTTCTAGTTTTTGTATAGAACTCATATTCCCCACTCTGTACATTTACTACTATTTACTACCACTCAGTAATTTATAAGCATTTGGCTTGCATACTCTTTCATGCCAAATTCTTCTGAAATCCTCCTCCTAACTTCCAACCCCTACAAATTAGCCGAAGCCCAAACTATTTTAAAGAGGTATAATCTAAATGTAGTAAGCTCACCCCAGAAAGGAACTGAGATACAATCAGATTCCCTTTCCGAGGTGGCAAGAATATGCGCCGAAAACGCCTATAAGAAGATAAAAAAGCCCTTGTTTGTAGAAGACTCGGGATTGTTTGTTGATGGGTTAGGCGGATTTCCGGGGGTATATTCATCATTTGCATTAAAAAAAATCGGCTGCAAAGGAATTCTTTGCTTGCTGGACCAAGAGCGTCAAAGGTCTGCCCGGTTCGAATGTGCTGTTGCATATGTCGATGAAACCGGCACCCATGAATTTTTGGGTGCTGTAAAGGGCAAGATTTCAACCCAAATATTTGGGGGCAAAGGCTTTGGTTATGACCCTATTTTCATTCCAGAGGGGCATACTCAAGCTTTTTCTCAAATTTTTGATGTGAAGCAGAAAATTTCACACCGGGTGCGCGCCCTGGAGCAGTTTGGAAAATTTCTTTCAGAAAAAAATAAGAAGTGAATTTATATGGCAAAATTGCATTCAAGAAAACACGGAAAGTCTGGCTCAAAGCGCCCTATTGCCAAAATCGCCCCTGACTGGGTCGAATATTCTGCCCATGAAGTGGAAGATTTGATATTAAAATTAAACAAGCAGGGCCATGATTCAACTTCAATAGGCCATATTTTGCGGGACCAGTACGGAATTCCGCAGGTAAGGACTATTTGCAATAAAAGAATGTCTGCCATACTTGAGGAAAACGGAATAAAAGTGCAATACCCGGACGATTTGCTTGCATTAATACGCCGTGCTGTCGGCATTATAAAGCACCTTGAAAAAAACAAATCAGACCGCGCCAACACAACAAAATTACTGCACGTTGAATCCAAAATAAAGCGGCTTGCAAAATATTATGTCAAAACAGGCCGGCTTCCGGTAGATTGGAAATACAATCGCGAAAGGGCGGCATTGATAGTGAAGTAATGCTGATATTGAAGTGATAATATGGCTGAAGCAAAACCAAAAAAGAAAAAAGCACGCGTTGTTGACAAATGGAAGCTCAAATCCTGGTATACTATCAAAGCACCTGAAATATTTGAAGGCAAGGAAATAGGGCAAATAGTCGCAATGGAAGAGGAAACTTTGAAAAACAGGATAATACGCTCAGGCTTGGGAGAATTGACCGGCTCATTTTCATCAGCAAATGCATTCACCTCAGTATTGATGAGAGTAAATGGAGTAACAGGAAAAACAGTAACAACAAAATTTATCGGCCACGAGCTTTCCCCCAGCTATATTAAAACATTATTGCGAAGAAGGCGCTCAATAATTTACAACATCGAAGATGTGAAAACAACCGACGGCCACACCATGCGCATAAAATCAGTCGCAGTAACCGCATTCCGGGTATCTGAAGCTGTAAGAAAGGATTTAAGAAAAGCAATTTCCCAATCCATCCAATCCTTTGGTTCCGAACTAACCCTCAACACCCTTTCCCAGGAAGTGCTGTTTGGAAAATTTTCGGCAAAACTGTTTGGAAAAGTAAAAAACATCACTCCAATGCGAAGGTTGGAAATAAGAAAAAGCCAATTAAAAGAAACATTTGAATAATTTCTAATTTTCTTCTTTATTTTAGCCTTTTTTAACTCCTGTTTTGCCGCTATCCGGCCTGTTTATCCTTACTCTTAACCTGCCGAAATTTTCCCCCACTTCGACAACTTTCATCCTGCAGTTTAAGGCAATGACAACATCCCCCCTCACAGGCAGCCTCTTGAGCTGATAGTGCAAAAACGCCCCCACAGAGCCGAACCTCTCAGAATCCGGGAAATGGAGCCCAAGCTCTTTTTCAACATCATGGAGGCGCGCATCCCCAAAAACCACCAGCGCCCCCTTCTTTCCTTCCTCTTTTTGCACATATGCCGATTCCTCCTCAATCTCACCCACAATTTCCTCAACAAGGTCCTCAATTGTTACGATGCCTTCCATTGCCCCGTATGAATTCAGCACTATTGCCATATGTTTATGTTTCTTCTGCATTTCAACAAAAAGCTCATGCGCCACCATCTCCCCTGATGCAAAATACGGGGGCGCCATTATCTCTGACATAGTCGCATCCCCGGGTGCCTGCATTACCTCCCTGAGGCTCACTATGCCTACAGGCCTGCCTGCCTCATCAAGCACCGGATACCTGCTTTTTTTGTACCTTGCAATTTTTTTGAGGGCATCGGCGCGCCTGTCGCCCGCCTTCATTGCATTCACTCCCGCCTTGGGAGTCATTATTTCCTTTGCATAAGTGTCATTAAAATCAAGCACCCTCTCAAAAATAATTTTTTCATCATTTGATATCGCCCTGTCCTCCACTCCCACTTCAAGCACGCTCCTCAGCTCATCCTCGGAAAAATGCACCCTTTTCCTGCCGTATATATAAGTGCCGGGCACTATTGATGATATTTTCCCAAGCACGTAAATAAGGGGCGAAAGGGCTATCGAAAGCACCTCAATAGGCCCGGAGGCAAGCAGCGCAATCCTGTCCGAATTTGCGGTTGCATAATTTTTAGGCACAATCTCTGCAAACACCAGAATTACAAAAGCCATAATGCCGGTGGCGATTCCAAGGTAATAATCCCCGAAATACTCCCCTGTAATATGGGCGGCAATAAATGATGCAGATATGTTTGCAACATTATTGCCTATCAAAATAGTCATTATCATTTTAGGGGGGTTTGCCTTGAGCCTTGCAAGGCTGTGCACTTCCCCGCTTTTTGGATTTTTTTTCAGAAGGTATTTTACCCTTATTCTGCTTGTTATAAGAAGCGCGGCCTCTGCCGCCGAGAATGCGGCGGAGAGTGCTATTAATCCAACAAGTACTGCCAGTTCAATTTCCATATCCCATTCCCCTATTTTTTCAATCCGCGCCTAAAACGCCCCCTTTTTTATTTCCTAACTTTTTTCAATCCACATCTCGAGCACCTTTTCAATGCCACGCTTACATCTGCCCCGCATTTCGGGCATTTTTGCCATTCCCCCCTTTCTTTCATCATTCCCTCGCTTTTTCCTTTCTCGCTCATTTCTTTTGGCACCGGAGGAGCCGGAATTTCCTCCTCTCCCTCCTGAATTTGCCCTTCTATGTTTATTTGCGGGGGCTTTCCCCCTCCCGCATCAAAAATTGCGCCATTCTGCCCTTTTTTAGGCCCCCTGTCAGGAAAAACATATCCGCATTTTCCGCATCTTTTTTGTGTTGCAACATTTCCAGCCCCGCACCTGGGGCATTTCACAACATTCTCCTTTTCCTTTTTATGCTTGTGCGTCTGCATACTCTTTTTATTAATACTCAGTGTTTATATTTACAATGCAAATAATTTTCATACGGTGGTTAGAATGATACCTGGAATGGGGGGAATGGATCCAAAATCTATTGCGCGGGCAATGAAGCAAATGGGCATACAAAATGAGGAAATTCCCGCAAAAAAAGTAATAATCGAGCAGGAAGGCGGAAAAATAATAATTGAAAATCCTCAGGTAGTGAAAATATCTATGCAAGGCCAGCTTTCATTCCAAATATCCGGCAAAGTAAGCGAGCAAGCCGGGATAAATGAGGAAGATGTGAAAATGGTTGCCTCATCTGCAAATGTTTCAGAGGAAAAGGCAAAAAAAGCGCTTCAGGAGGCAAACGGAGACATTGCCGAGGCAATATTAAAATTGCAAAAGCAGGATTCTGATTAAGGCAAAGCTATTTAAATTATACATATGTATAATTATTGGTGAGCTGGTGAACATTTGCGGAACTATCCTAAGGTGGGGAAATTCATTCGGGCTTAGATTGACAAAGTCTGATTTAGAGCGCCTGAATATCCATGAAAACGAGGAAGTGGAAATTGATATACGTAAAAAGGAGGACCCCCTCAGAGAGCTTTTTGGGGCGAAAAAGCACGAAGGCAAAATAGGCGCGGCATTTCTGAAAAAGGCGAGGGCTGAGCTTGAGCCCGGCTTTTAGGTGATTTTTTGTACTGCCTCGACACTTATGCATTAGTTGAAATTCACGACGGAAATAAAAATTATCTGAAATTTTTGGGAGAAGAATTCGTAATACCCTACCCCTCCCTCGCAGAGTTTTACTATGTCATGATAAAAAGGTTTAATGAAAAGACCGCAAATTTCTGGATTGAAAAACTCAAGCTGCACTCAAAACCCGTCTCCCTAAGCATATGGCTCGAGGCAGTAAAATTCAAGCATGACCACAAGAAGGAAAATCTCTCTTTTTTTGATTGTGTTGGCTACATGTTTTCTCTTAAGAGCGGCTATTCCTTTGTAACCGGAGACAAGGCTTTTGTGCATAAGAAAGGGGTAAAATTCATAAAATGATTTCAACATTCCGGGTAAATCCATGTTTTTAGGTGCAAAGCTACAATATTCATCGCTTATTTAAACATTATTTATCCATACATCTACCCCCAATAGGGGAATATGTGGGAGGTGAGATGGAGCCGCTTGGTGTACCATCTTACCTCATTTAATCTATTTCCGCCCTAACTTCCATTTATTAAATATGTTTTCCATATTCTATATACTTTGAGGTTATTTTTATGTCTGAAATTTCTGATGCACTGGAAAAAGGGCCTCCAGACCCGCAGGAAAACAGGGAAAAAATGATTGAAAATTTTATAAATGCGGGCAAAATTTCCCAGTCAATAAAAAAAGACGCCCAGCACTTAGTAAACCCGGGAGAATCTGCCCTGGATATTGCAGAAACAATTGAAAAAATGATATTTGATGCAAAAGCATCCCCCGGTTTTCCTGTAAACATATCAATAAATGACATAGGGGCGCATTACACCCCTTCAATAGAAGACAAGCTTCTTATAGGGGAAAAAGATGTTGTAAAAATAGACTTCGGCGTGTCTGTTGAAGGGTGCATATCAGACTGTGCATTTACAGTTGATTTATCCGGCGAGCACGGAAAATTGCTTGAAGCATCCAAAGCAGCACTGGATTTAGCGGTTTCTTCAATAAAGCCAGGAGTGGGCAACGGAGAAATAGGAAAATTGGTTGAAGAGAAGGTAAAATCATTCGGATTTAAGCCGATTGACAATTTGACAGGCCACATGCTTGAGCCATATAATTTGCATGCCGGTGCCGAAATACCTGCCATTTCAATGGATTCAAATTACAAATTCAAGGAAGGGGATGTATTTGCAATTGAGCCTTTTGCAACAACCGGAAAAGGCCATGTAGTAGACCAGGCGCAGGTTGAAATTTACTCAGTAATATCAGAAGGGAAATTGCGCATGCGCTCCTCCAGGGAGCTTCTCCTCAATATAGTCAAAAAATACCTCACCCTCCCTTTTGCAAAAAGATGGCTCGTAAATGAATTAAAAAGCAAGCTTGTTTTGTCAGCATCATTAAAAGAATTGACAAATGCAGGCTGCATCCACCCCTACCCAGTATTGCGCGAAGCAGAAAGAGGCATCATTTCCCAATTTGAGCACACAGTAATAATTGAAAAAGACAGTGCAAAAATAATCGACGGGGAAATTTCCTTATAAAATTGATTTGCACTGAAGAAAATACTATATGCCTTCTCCCCAAAATGCTCCCACTGCCCTATAGGAAAATTATGCCCAAAAAGAAGAGTTTAAGTAGAATCCGGCACCCTTGCCAAAAAATCTTTTTCCTTTCCCATTTTCCTTTTCCACAAATAAACAGAGGTAGACGGCACTTTTAATTTCCCTGCAATATATTTTGCTTTTCTCCCCTCCCCAATCATTTTTTTTGCCTTTTCTTTCACTTCCTCTTCAAATTTGGGCGGCCTTCCCGCCTTCCTTTCCAATACAATAATCCTCACTCCGGCGCTTTCAAGCGCATCCACAACTTTTTTTGAAATAGTTTTGTACAGCCCGCGAGTGATGTAAATTTTATTCACTTCAGTCATATCCAAAATTCTCAAAAACATCTCTTTGCCGGGCTTTGTTTTCACCCTCACTTCCTTCTCATGCGGATGCTTCTCAATTTCTTCCCAAATATCCTTTCTTTTTCCTTCCAGCACCCACATATCTATCCTCTTTCCTTTAATTTTTGCAAAAATTCAGCCCCTCTTCCTTCAGGCTTTTCCACCAATCCTTTTACAATAGGAATAGCGCTTGCTATTTCCCCCTCATCCACATTCATTTCTTCAGCCGCCCATTTTGCATCCACTTTTGCTTTTATGCACAAAAATGCAGGCCCCCATGCGCGTGAATTCATCGGCGGCGCATTTTCCTCCATTTTCAATTTCTGCCCGATCACTTTGGGCGGATGCTTTACAGCATACCCCGGCGGCGCAAGCTCCTGCAAAACCGACAATCTTGCCTCATCAGGGTTTGCAAGCACTGAAGGCATTGCGCCATAAACCATCCTCGAATCCTTGTGCATTGTAATATAATACCATTGAAGCAGCCTGTATACCAGCAAATCAGCCTCATTCATTGCATTTCTTTTCTTTTCCTGCCTTCTTCTGTACAGCAATGCCTCAAACTCCTCATCCATCACCCAATCATACCCTATTTTCTGCACAAACCCTTCCTTAACCATCCTCTTCTTCACATCTTCAAATCTTTCGCTTTCAATTATTGAACAATCTGCACTAAGCCCGCTTTCCCTTAAAATTTGATTATATTTTTTCAATGCCCCATTCCCTTCCTCCTCTTCAAGCAATTTCCTCCCCGCCTCTTCAGCCGCATGCAATGCAGCCATTGTAAATAATGCCACTTTTGTGGAATAATTCTTAATCAGCCCCGCAGCTTTTCTTTTCAATTGCACATCTTTCACTTTTGCATTTTTCCCAAACATTTTCTCAATAGCCTTCCTGGCATCCTTGTTAGCGTCAATTTGCACAGTCCTTTCCACTTCCATTCCGTCCTGCATAAGCGAAATCAATGCAGAAGCTGTTTTCATAGGATATCTTTTCTGCTCAAAAATAGTAAGCAGCTTTCTATATGCTTCAACAGCGCTCTCCCCAGCATCTGTAAGCATTTTTCTATATGCACCATTAAGCGGCAAATATTTCACCACTTCTTCATTTCCAAACTCCTGGAGCGCTTTTGCAATTTTATGCGCTGCTATTGCAACCCTTGTCCTGTTTAAGGTGAATTTTTTCAAAGATGCAATATACCTTATTTGTTTGGTATGTTTTTTCTGGTCTTGCGCCTCTTCAGCAGAATTTTCCTGCCGCTCTTCCCTCGCCCTTGCAACCAGCACCCTGAAAGGGGAATTAAACCCATACCAAATCATTTTTGCCTTCAATTCCTGCAATTTTTCCTCCCTTTCATCTAAAATTTCAGAGCTGTTGTTGATAGCATCCATGTAGTTGTTTGCCTCGTTTGCCAATCTTAGCGATTCAGACATACCTCCAATAGGGATATAATAAATAAAAGAGTACGTTATTTTGGCAAAAACTCTTTTTCCCCCCCAACACTATATTTATATACTTTCATTCTGCAAGTTATTACTAAGGGAGGTATATCATGTATAAACCTAATGTAAAACAAACCCCAATAGTTATTAGTGATAAAACCGGTGTAAAACCGTTTAAACTTGGTAAAATAGGCAAGCTTGCTATTGGCACTACTGCTTTCCTTACTTCACTTGTATTGATTGATAGCTGCAGCCCAAAAGTTAGTGAGGAGGACTATCTGAAAAACAAAGCCATAACCAATTCCACAATAACTGCCCAGCAGAAAACAATAGATTCTCTTAAAAAAGAAGTCAGTGGAATCAGGTCCCTTGCACAAGAAAATTATGATGACATAACAAAAATTTACGACCAAATGGAAGAAATCAACAAATTAATTTCCTCCCATGCAGGCAGGCTTAAAAAATTAGGATTTGATACTGACAAGCTTGCAATTTCAATTGCGTCAACAAACCCCGAACTTGCGCTTGATGGGGTAAAAAGGCGAGCTTTGGAGCAATTTTCATATGATGTTGCAGTGAAAGCGCACAATATTTTTGAAGAAATGCTCTCCTCTTCAAATATTGAAACAAAAATAACCCCCAAAGACATATTCAACATTTTCCAGGACAGCTTTTATGCCTATTTTATGAACGGAAACAACATCGGAAAAAGACTTCAAATAAAATTTTCAGGAAATGCAAAAGAAGTGCGCCTTATTACCAGTTTATTTGAGAAATTGGGATGGGAGTCCATAGCTCCTCCCGGGCTTCATTTCAACCCTTACACTGGAAATCCAAAAGAGGTAAACTTCAACCTTGTTGAGAAATACGATAAAGCATCAAACGCTGTAATAAAATATTACGCCAAAAACAAACGAATTCCCGCACTGGAAGAAAATATTGAAGAAAACAATGCCACTACAAAAGGAAATTAAGGCAAAAATTTCTTAGCCTCAATTTTCTCTCTCAAATATTCCCCTACAAAAGATAAGCTTGGCCCCTGCAAAGCATCCTGCTCCAGTTTCTTCTTTGTTTTCAATACAACTTTTAATTCATCCACCCATTCAGGATGCCTTTTAATCCACTTATAATTCATCATTTCTTCAGCCCTTTTCAAATCCACTTCTTTTGCCTTAATAGTCAATTTCCCCAAAAATTCATAGTCTTTAATATCCTGCATAGTTACCCCGACAAATTTTGCTTTCGGAGTTGCAATATCATTTGCCAAATAAGCCAAATTCATCGAACCTGTCTTAATTGTCCAGTAAATATACCATCCCCATGCATCACAGTCTGTAAATACAATTACAGGCAATTTCTTTGCCGACAGCTTTGAAATCAGCCTTCTGCACCCGCGGGATGCCTGCCCTTTGGGAGTAATTAAAATGCAATTTTCTTTTTTCCAATACTTATCTTCATTCAACCTCTGCCACATCGCATCTTTCTCCACAACCAGCACATATTCCGCATCCAATTCTTCAATTTCCATTCCATTGTCCACATCAGAAGGAACCATCCATCCGCTCCTTCCCTGCTTTCTGCAGTCTATTTTTGTTTCCTCCCCTCCAAACTTATCCCAAAGTATAAGCGGGCCTGCAACAACTCCCTTTCTGTCAGTATTCAAGTTCAAATCCTCCCTTTTCAAATTTAATGCAACTTCCAAATCTTCTATAAGCGGATTTGACTCACTCTGCTCAGAAAACAATTCTTCATCCAAATTTTCCCCCAAAGAAAATTTCAACTGGTAAAAAAGACCTCTTATTGATGTGTGCGCATCTTCATCAAGAAATTTTTTGCATTTATTTGCAATCGCCACTGTTTGCATAAATTTGCGCGCCTGCCCCACATTTACAAAGCTTCTTGTTTCCACCTTATTTCCCAAATGAAGGCAACCCACTTTTTCATCATATTGCACATTGCTTTTGCTTCTCAAAGGGGCCACAAATGAAGGACTATGCCTTGACTTGATTTCATCAAGCATTTCCTCCCCCATTTTTTCCAATTTCCTTACAACAACAGCAGAATCCTGCTTTCCTTTTTTAGGCATAAATACCACTACTCATTCAATATTTTCTTCATATATTTTGTTTCAATCAAATTTTTCAGCTCTTCTGCAATTTTTTCAGATTTCCCTTTTCCTGCCAATTCTGTCATATCTTTTGATAATTGCCCAACATATCTCAATATTGCCTCCCTTCTTGTTTCCCTCTCCCTTTCCTTATTAATTCCTGAAAGATGCAATTGAAGCCTTCTTGCCGCTTCCATAACAGAATTTTTAATTTCCTGATAAACTTCCTCTTCATTTGAAATAGCCTGCTTTCCTGCAGACATATAAGGTACATACACCGAAGCCAAATTTACAAATACTGTAATAGGCTCCTCTTCAAAATCCTTCATTTTATACCTTTTCCAATCAACATCTTTTATTGCCTGGGTAATAGCGCACCCAGACGCATCAAAAAGCAATGGCGCCGCATTTGCATACCTAATAATATCCGAGCTTACATTGCCTTTGCCTGCACTTCTTCTTCCTGCCTCCCCTCCCCATGCAATAGCCGCCTCAACAAGAAAAGGAACTCCTCCTTTGTAAATTTTCGGGGGCCTTTCAGTAACCGCAATAAAATCCGGGGAAATTATGTTTGCAAGAGAAGTTTGAATCTGCTCAGCCCCTATCGGCCTTATGCAATCAGATGCAGGGGCAATCCATTTTACCATTGAAAATGCATTAATTAAATTTTCAGCTTCTCCCCATTCCAGCTCCCTGGGATTTTTTGAAAAATCAAGCACACCAAGCTTTTCATTGCTTCCATCCATCAAATTTTCCAATTCCTTCACTCTTGCACTCGACACTCTTTGAAACCTGTTTTGCAAAAGTTGGGACAATTTTTTGTATTTCACTTCCCTGTGCGCCATATCCACAATATCACTAACACCCAGCCCAAGCGGGTGGGGAAGCACTTCTTTCGGCTTTTTTGGCACAATTTCCGAAGAGCGGGGGTAAGTTGTATTTTCCCCGCTAGGTTCTGTAAACGAAATAGTTACATGCGGGTTTGCAAGCGCAATCCTTTTCACATATTCAGACGGGCTTTGGGCAGACCTTTCATATTTGCACTCCCCAAACTCTGCTTCAACATACAATCCATGCCTTTTTTCAGGATTTTCCTCTTCCACCAAATCCTCTATTTTCGGGCTGTTTGTTTTAATATCAACAGTAACACTGCACCTTATTTTTTTTGCATCATATTCTGATATCACTCTTACAGGCTTTCCTGTAGTAATTTGCGCAAACATTGTGCATCCCGCAGCGCCGATTCCCTGCTGCCCCCTCTGCTGGGCATATCTGTGAAATTTAGTGCCTGCAAGCATCTGCCCAAGCGCTTTTCCCAAATGCTTTTTCGGAATGCCGGGCCCATTATCCTGCACATACACTTTATACCTGTCATTTTTATTCACTTCCTCAATTCTCACTTCAATTTCAGGCAAAATGCCCGCCTCTTCGCACGCGTCAATGGAATTTGTAATATATTCATGCACAACAGTTGTCAATGACCTTACTTTTCCGGAAAAGCCAAGCATCTGCTTATTTTTTTTGAAAAATTCCGCTACAGAATGCTCCTTGAATTTAGTAAATATTTTATCTGTGCTTGTTTCTGCCATCAAATCACTCGAATTATCGGTCGCAATTTCTTTTTACAGATAGAATTTAAGAAGCTATATGCTATTTTTTCCACATTTTGCCTGTTCTGCCAGCCAATTCCTCCCCTTTCCTTCTCCTCTTATTTTTCTCCAAATAAAAATACACTCCTGAATGCGGAGTGCCTTCAGCCAATTTAAACACAGCTGTTGCCGCAACATCAATAACATCTAATCTTCCTATTATGCCTACAGTATGCCCGTAAATAGCCAAATTACATTCTGCTTCAGATTCAATTATTTCTTTTGCTTTCCCGTTCTCCCCTATAATCCTTCCCTTCACCCTTGTCATCTGCTTTTTATTTTTTGCATAATCACATAAATCTATCACTTTCAATCCATATTCATCATCTCTTAATTTCAATGCAATCCTCGGCTCAAAACCCCTTCCAACAGCTTTTATTACAGGCAATGCAAAAAAAACATTCACAGACTCCCCTTCTATTTCAACATCCCCTTCCTTATCCACACTAATTTTCAGGTCCAATTTTTCCTCAAGCATTCTAAGGGTTTCGTCTCCCTCCCCTTTCAGCGCTTCCACCCTCTCCCGTGGAATCCTCACAATTTCAACAATATTTTCTGCATCCATTTTACCATCTTTATTTTATTTTCACTGTTTTCTTAAGCCATTTTGCAAGAAAGCAGAATTATTTACTCTTATTACATATTCCTTATCTGGATAATCTATCATGATGAATTTCACTGTTTAGACAAAATATCCATTGCCTTTTTGTTTTGCCTGAAAAACTTCTCAAACGAACTCCAGAGGTCTTTTTCTTTCTTCCCCATAAATTCACTTTGGCTTTTCTGGTTTATATATTTTAGTCAGAGTCAAGTCACATCCTCATTCAGCATTTCTGCTGTCAGCAGTCGTATTCTCATCATCTACTTATTTTAATGTTTATACGCAAATATAAACTCTATTGCCTGAAACCAGCCGGCGGTAGAATGGAAAATAACGTCTCACCTGAATCTTATACTATAACTGACCTTATTTCTGCAGTACAAGCCATTGAAAAAGAGCTCCCGGAAGACCCGCATCTTGGCACTCTCACCTCCTTATTGCACGACATAAAGCATAATGACGCTGCCAGCATCCCCCAAAAGCTTGAGGAAATACATGCCTGGAATAATGAATTTAGGAAAATTAAGGCCAGATATGTTGTTCAAAATGCAGATCATGCGAATCTATTTGAGCTTTTAAAAAAGGCTGAAGATATTGCAAATAGCCTGAGAAACAGCAACTCAGGGCAACACGAATGTTTTGAACTTCTTAGTAATGCATATAATGTGGGCCAGTTTAAATGTTTTGCAAGAATTGAAAACTATTTTCACCTAAGACGCCCTTTTGAGTTGAGAAATCTTGCCTTAAAAAACAGGGGACTTGAGAAATGGTGCATGCCCCTGCCATAAAACAAATTAAAATAAGCTAATTTTATTCAAGGGAAATTTTCACATGCACAGTATCAGGCACTTTCACTCTTATTATTTGCATTTTCCCCCACTCTATTTTCCACTATTTTTTTCACAGCCTCCAAAAACTCTCTTGCTGCTTTTATTGCCGCAGAAGCGCTTTCTTCCTTTACTTCTTCAACATCTTCAAGATTATACATCAAATCATGCCTTTGCAAGCGGAGCGCATTAAGCTCCCCGATATGCCTTTTCTCAATTTTATCCCGGCATTTTTCATTTAAATAAACCCAGATAGCATAATGGCTCCTCTCCTTAAACCCGTCTTTGAAAAGAAATGCGCGTGCAGAATGAAACATTGAAGTGTATGCGCTGATAAGCGCACTCTCATATATTTTATGCCCAAATTCCTTTTCTGCCAGTGCCAGCTTTCTTCCTCCCATTTTTATTGAAGATAATGCTTTTTCCAAATCTGGCTTTACCTTAACCAGCAAGCCCTTATCCAAACATTCTTCAACATTCACAATACCACCGGCCTTTCTCCATATAAAACAATTGAATCATATATCACATTTTCATAAAAAACCTTGTCATTTCTTGCCTTTTTCTTCCAATCCTCGATGCCCATTAAAGTAAAATTCGCTTCCCCTGGAAGCTTCCCCAAAAAATCATAATTTATTTTCATGCGCGCATGGGCTATAACTAACACATCATAATCGCTTTTCTCATCATTAGTGCCCCTTGCCATGCTTCCGTAAAGAAGAATAGAATGAATATTTGGAATTTTTTGAATAATATTCTGCACTATCCCTGCCTTTTCAATTTTCTCAATATTAAACAATATTTTCCACTGCCTGCAAAGCGGGCTGGCAATGTTTGCGCGGTATTGATAAGTTTTTCCGACTTTTTTGAGGGTTGCAATGCCCCCCTTATTCATATATTCAAGCGCTTTTGATGCCATTGCCGGGCTTATTTTGGAAAATTTTGCAAATTCCCTCACAGAAAAGCTCCTGTTGGGCAAAGAAGTAAGCTTTTCTATTGCTTTTACTATTGCATATTGCTCCAGCATGTTTAATATATTGAACATATGTTTATTTAAATATATTGTTTTGATGTTTGTTTAATAAAAAAGAAGCTACTCAAGGGAAATTTTCACATGCACAGTATCAGGCACTATCATTTGCGTTCTGCTTGTTTCAAAAAATCTTCCAAACTTATTTCACATTCTCGCAATATCGAGCGCAGGAGGCTGACATCAATTTCCTCGTTTCCATGCATTGGAACAACTGTTCCCTTGCCGGAAGAATTCCTAAGAACAAGATGGCTTCCTTTCTGCCGCACGGGCATGAAGCCGAATTTTGCCAAAACTTTTATGAGCAGCTTTGGCTTAAGCGGGCGAAGCCGAGGCATGCTTATCAAGCGCGACAGTGCGCACGCCCACAAAAGAGGCTTTTGTTTCGGGCTTCATTCCACATTCCAGGCAAAGTTCAATTGCTTCCTTAACCCTTTCCATAAGCTGGGGCATTGTTTTTGCCTGCGTATGGCAGCCCCGAATGGAAGGAACATAAGCAATGTAATAGCCGTTCTCCCCCTTCTCAACAACCACAGTATATTTGTCCATAACCAGATTTGGCTCTTTAGGTTTATAAAACAGATATAATTAAAGAAGCTACTCAAGGGAAATTTTCACTTGCACAGTATCAGGCACCTTCACTCTCATTATTTGCCTAAGAGTTCTCTCATCTCCCGCAATATCCACAACTCTTTTATGCAATCTCATTTCCCAATGCTCATAAGTATCCGAACCATCCCCGCAGGGGCTTCTTCTTGTGCTTATTCTAAGCCTCCTTGTGGGCAAATTAATAGGGCCTGATATTTCCACTCCGGTTATTTTTGCAATTTCCTTAATCTGATTGCACACGTCATCCAGCTCTTCGGGAGTCTTTCCTATAAGCTTTATTCTTGCTTTACCCATCAATTCACCAAATAAATAGAAAAAATAATATATTAAAAAAAATTATTTCTTTGCCTTCACCTCAAGGACAACTCCTGCGGCAACAGTCTGCCCCATGTCCCTGATTGCAAACCTTCCAAGAGGCGGGAATTCCGAGAATTTCTCCACCACAACCGGCCTGAGAGGCTTGATTTTCATGATTGCAACATCCCCTGTTTTTAGAAAATCAGGGTTTTTCTGCAAAGTGCCCCCGGTTTTTGGGTCTTTTTTCTCTAATATTTCAAGCACTGTACATGCAATCTGGGCTGTGTGGATGTGGAAAACAGGGGTATATCCTTTTGCAATTGCAGTTGGATGCTCCAGCACAACAACCTGTGCAGTAAATTCTTCTGCAACTGTTGCAGGCGCATCAGCAGGGCCAACCACTTCCCCTCTCCTAATATCTTTCTTATCCACTCCTTTCACATTAAAGCCAACATTATCCCCGGGCACTGCTTCTTTCAGTTCCTGGTGGTGCATCTCAATTTTCTTTACTTCTGCTTTTGCACCGGATGGCATAAATGAAACCATCATCCCAGGCTTTAGGATTCCAGTCTCAATTCTTCCTACCGGAACAGTTCCATGCCCTGTAATTGTAAATACATCCTGCACAGGCATTCTCAGCGGCTTGTCCGTCGGCTTTTTTGGCACTGTAAATTTGTCAAAGCATTCAAGCAAAGTCGGTCCTTTGTACCATTCCATTTTTTCAGACTTTTTGTTTATATTGTCCCCGCCAAAAGCAGAGTATGGAACAAATGGGATTTCATCAACTTTGTATCCAATATTTTTAAGCAAGCTTTTCATATTCTGCTTCACTTCCTCGTATTTTACCCTGTCAAAATTAACTGAATCCATCTTGTTTATTCCGATAATAAACTGCTGGATGCCCAGCACTTTTGCCAAAAATGCATGCTCTTTTGTTTGGGGCTGCACGCCTTCTTTTGCAGAACATACCAATACTGCGGCATCTGCCTGGGATGCGCCGGTAATCATGTTTTTTACAAAGTCCCTGTGCCCCGGAGCATCAATAATTGTAAAGTAATATTTGTTTGTCATAAATTCCTTGTGGGAAAGGTCAATTGTAAGCCCCCTTTCCCTCTCCTCTTTAAGAGTATCCATGGTAAATGCAAATTCAAAAGTTGCTTTTCCAACTTTTTCAGCTTCCTCTTTCAATTTCCTAAGCTGCTGCTCTGTCAGCGCCCCTGTTTCATAAAGTATCCTTCCTACGGTTGTTGATTTTCCATGGTCAACATGCCCTATAAATATCAAATTCAGGTGTTCTTTTTCTGCCATTTTATTACCTCCCATTTGAATGCTGTTTGCTTACCCTTGCTGCATCATATCGCAGCGCTTCAGGTAAGCCGAAGTAAAATATTTATGGTGTTCTTGTTTATAAATATATTGCCGAAGTTGGCTTCTCTGCCACACCTACTTTTTCTTCTTTTTCTTCCCGTCAGCTTATCCGGCGTTCCGGATAAGTCCGGCAAAAAGCTTATTTCTTCTTCTTTTTGCCGTAATTGCCCCTCGGCTTCGGTATTTTCAGCTTGGGATACACTTTCTGCAATATTTCCCCTGTAGGATAGGGCGAATACCCCAATTTCTCATTTAAGCATTTTACAAAATACTGTTCAGCCAATGGGTAATGCTGCGGAGTTTTGCATGCAGGCAATAGCTTTCCCTTCAATTCCCCAGGCTTAATTCCTTTCAATATTTCAGCCAAATTAGCAAACCCTTTCCTCGCCCCCCCGGCATATTCCCCCGCAATTTCTTCAACTTTTTCAGTATTTATTTCAGCATAAGAAAAAGATTTTTCATTCGCTCCTTTTTGAATTTGTGACAAAATAAGCGAAATATCCTCGCTTTTAGCATACTCGTCAATAAGCAGCTTTTTTATCGAAATCCATTGCTTGTGCTTTGCAATAAACACTATTTGGTCTTTTTCCATATCAAACATAGTTTCTACCCCGCATTTGTTGGTGCATCAAATCTATTTTTGCCAATATATATAACTTGCGCTTAATCCTGTGGAATAATCCTTGATTTATAATCATAATCCGGCGAATCTGGGGGAAGAAGATAATCCCTATCTTCAAATCCTTCCACATAACCTATAAGCGGGCCTGCATATTCACGAAATATCCTGCTTATTGTCTTGCCATAATC
Organism: Microcaldota archaeon; assembly: GCA_043810635.1. Taxonomy (GTDB): domain Archaea; phylum Micrarchaeota; class Micrarchaeia; order Anstonellales; family Anstonellaceae; genus 1-14-0-10-45-29. Next base: position 18,910 of record JBDRNY010000032.1, read on the forward strand.
TCCTACCCATTCCCTTGGCATGGTTTTTTTCTTGCCTGCAATATCCTCAAGATTCACATATCCTGAGCTTATTGAATATATATACCCCTCACCAGTTCTTTCAATAATTATGCTTCCGCTCCCCTTTTCAAATGAGTAATCTACCACCTTTTTTCCCACATATTCAGCTTCCAGCCTGTCAACTAATGAAACGCTATCAGGATATCCTCGCTGGAGATATCCAAGTATATGCTTTCTTATGTGCATGTTGCCTATTTCTTTATCCTGCCTCAGCTTCTTTTCAAGATATTCTGCAAGAGGGTTGCTTCCAGCACTTAAAGCAATGCCCCCAAGGCGTTTTTCTTTCTCAACATGCTTGTTGAGCTCTCTTGAGGCAATATCTGCCATAAGCTCAAATTTATGCCCCCCTTTTTCATCCAAATCCGGATTATCGTCTGTATAAAAATAACGTCTTACCCCTTCAGATACTACAACCACCGCCCTTCCCTTATCATTTTCATGCCGCCTGTTTGTTGAGAGAACATCCTTAACATCATTTACAAAAAAATCAATATTGAAATTTACCTCAGGTACATAAACAAGATGCGGCCCTGCAAGCTCTGTGTACAAAAGGGTGCTTGCAGCAGCCAAAAACCCCGAATCCCGGCCCATTGTAATAATTATATGTATGCCCCCATCCTTATTTTCCTGATTTATTGTTCCATGAGTATAGGTGGCATATGCAACATATCTTGCAGCGCTTCCAAACCCCGGAGAATGGTCTGTCAAAACCAGGTCATTATCAATAGTTTTTGGAATATGTGCCACAATAAGCTCATAATTAGACAAATTTTTAGATGCCTTATAAATTTCATTTGCAATGCCCGCTGTGCTGTCCCCCCCTATCAAATAAATATAATTTGCTCCCTGCTTTTTGAGGCGCTCTGCAATTTCCCCTGCACCGACCTGGTCTACATAAAAACTTCTGCTGGTTCCAAGATAAGCGCTGGGCTGTTTTCGAATTTCCTCAAGTTTTTTATCATTCATAAGCCCGACATAATGGTTTCTCATAATTCCGTCAAAGGCGCCGGGAGGGCCCAAAACCTCGATGTTTTTTTCTTTCAGCCTTTTTGCGCAGGCAACCAAGCTTTCATTTATTACCCGTGTGCCTCCGCCCGCCTGAAGAATCACTGCCCTTTTTTTCTGTATATAATTCATCCCACACTCCTCATTTAATCCATTTTCCTGATACTTATAAGAAGTCAAAATTTTTATACTAATTCCACATTGTCAGCTCAAGCCACAAAATTAGAATATATGTTATTCTGCGAATATAAGCCCCCGGGGAGACTCGAACTCCCGACTTCCTGTTATCTTGGAGAAAGAGACGGCGTCTCTTTCTTTTTCCAGGGTTTTTCTTTCTCCGCAAAGAGAAAGAAAAAGCCTTACAAGACAGGCGCTCTACCACTGAGCTACGAGGGCGTGTAATTATTTTCTATCAGGCGCATATTTATATATATAGATATTACATTCTATATCCACGCAATATTTATCTGAAACTAGGTATATTTATGGGCAAATTTCCGGAAGCCGACGCATTGATAGCAAAAATTGTTATTTGCAAAAAGTGCAAGACCAGAAACAAGAAGGGCGCATTGCACTGCAGAAAATGCGGCTACAAGCATTTCAGGCCGAAAAGAAAAGACATGAGGGTCAAGAAATAATCATTTTCTTTTTGATTCTATTTTTTAAACTACTTATCCTATTTATTTTCGCAGGGGTAGCAAAGCCTGGTCAAATGCGCAGGGCTTAGGACCCTGTCTCCTAGGAGTTCGCGGGTTCAAATCCCTCCCCCCTGCATAAAATTTTCTTGGGTTCAAATGGTCAAACCCAAAGGGTTTGAGCCGCGACATCCCGGCAGGGATGGCTGCGCCCTCCCCCTGCATCCCGTTCTCCGCATATTTTGACAAAACCCTTTTAAATTCCTTCTCAGTGGATGTATGGGTTGCGCCATGAAGCGAATTTTCACAATTTTCATTCTAATATTCGGGCTCATTATTTCAGGCTGCATAAATCCCCCCACCCCTCCAAAAGACAAGCCAGCCACTCCCAGCCAGCCGGCAATAAGCCCCCCAACCACCCTTACCAATGACACTCCTCCTGTTAGTGAAAACCAAACAACCGACCCCTGCCTGCAATACAATAATGTGCTTGAAAGCGATGAATGCTACAAAAATTTGGCGCATGCAACAGACAACTTCTCTTTATGCAACAAAATATATTCAGTTGCAACAAGGGATGTATGCCTTCTTCCCTTTTCACGCCTTGATGCAAAATTATGCAATAATTTAGTTTCATCAAAAAACAAGCAGGATTGCTTTGAATCCGCGGCATTGCGCCTCAACAACACCGATTATTGCACAAAAATTTCAGATGGGGAAAGAAAGCAGGAATGCCTCAAAAAACTTTCCCCCCCGTGCTCATTCGAGCCTGATGCAAAATCAACACGGCTTTGCCAAGCCCTTTATTATAATGACACTTCATATTGCAGGGCTGGAGCATGCTTTTTCGAATTAGGTGTTGAGAATTCAAATTTGGATGCATGCAATGAAATTTCCTCTTCCGAGCGCGCCCTCTCGCTTGCATGCAAATCAATTGTAAATGACAACATAACAATTTGCAATGACACAGGCATAGATACTGTTTCAGATTATTGCCTCAAGCTGGCTGCAGAGCGCGCAGACAAGCCAGTGTGGTGTACCTTTACATCAGAAGGCAGCCCGTACGGAAACATGTGCCTTGAATATTTTGCGGTTAAGAATAACGACCCAACCCTTTGCAAATATACCGCCCCCGAGATGGAAAGAGACAACTGCTACATAAACTATTCTACAAGCACAGGAAATTATTCTGCATGCGAAAAAGCGATAAACAGCCTCCTCCGCTCCGAATGCTATTTTGACACGGCAATTGAAAACGGGGATGTGGGCGCATGCAACCAAATGGGATATAAAAGCAGGCCAAGCTGCTATAATTTGGTAATTAGCGGCGAAGTGCCCATAAAAAGCCTGGAATCATGCGATAGTATAATTGAAGAATCCTGGAAAGCAAAATGCTATGTTGAATATGCATGGCAAACAGAAAATTCTTCAGTTTGCGATTTAATAGAAGAGGAGAAATATATAGACGACTGCAAATTCAGGGTAGGCTGATTTTTTACCCCGTAATTCTCACCTCTTTTTAAACCTTATCCCCCTTCCTTCCATTGCGACCATTAAAATTTAGAGTTGGGGGATAGGCATGGAAAAATATTTCGAACTGGAACAAGAGCAAATAATAACCAAAGCTCCCCAAGAAATAAGGCCTTCTTTTGACAAAATTCAAAAGCCCCTTATTGAAAAGCCCAAACCCCCAAAGCTTGCAGGAAAAACACCTGTTGAAAGCGCTTTCAGCAAAATAATATTAGAATTCCGCGCCGCGCGGCGCGAGCTTGAGGAAAGCATCGAGCGCCTCGAGAGATTGGCAAAAATAGGAATAATGGTAAACAAAGTGCGCACCCAAAAATCCATGGCGCGCCCTTCAGATGATTCAGACAAAGATGATTCAGATAAAGATGATGAAAACAACGGAAAAAAATAATTCACCCCCCTTCAAATTCCAAAAGCGCATAAGTTTTATACCCTTCTTTTTCAAGCTTCTTTCTTCCCCCCAAATCCGGCAAATTTATTACAAATCCACACTCAACTATTTCCCCCTTCAATTTTTCTATTAATTTGCATGATGCAATAGCCGTCCCTCCGGTTGCAATTAAATCATCTATAAGCAAAACCCTCTCTCCCTCTTTAATAGCATCTTCATGCATTTCAATGCAATCTTTTCCATATTCCAGTTCATACTCTTCGCTAACAGTTTTTGCAGGAAGCTTGTTTTTCTTTCTTATGGGCACAATTCCCAATTTAAGCCTGTCAGCAAGCGCAGAGCCTATGATAAACCCCCTGGATTCTATGCCCACAACCACGCCTATATCCATGCCGCAATACCTTTCCTCCAATATGTCAATAGTTTTTGAAAACCCTTCCCTGCTTTTCAAAAGGGTTGTAATATCCCTAAACATAACCCCTTTTTTCGGCCAGTCCGGCACTGTGCGTATATACTTTTTAAGCCACTCCCCCCTGTCAAAATTTTCAGCACTACGAGGGATTTTTTCAAGCATTTTTTCAACAATAGAAAATGAATTTTTTGATGCGGTTTTTAAAAAATGCTTAAAATCTTCAGGCGCGGTTCCGTCCGCCCTGTCTGAAATGCACCTTATTGTCACATGCGGCATATCATTTTTGTTGCAGGTGTGGGCAACTGCCGCGCTTTCCATGTCAACGCAATCCCCCCCAAACTTTTTCCTCAGCATATTTGCCCTCTTTTTGTCTGAAATAAATTGGTCTCCGCTTAACGCGCGCCCGGTAATTGCATTTAATTTCACTTCTTTTGCAGCTTCCATTGCAATTTTAATTAAATTTTTACATGAAGAAAATTCCCTCAATTCAGAAAAAGGTATTTGCCCCTCCTTAAATCCTATTGCAGAGCCGTCCATATCATGCTGAATGCTGTCTTTGCATACCAATATGTCATGAATTGCAAGGGAGGGATTTATTGCCCCCGCCACTCCTGTAAATATTATTGCAGAAGGGGAAAATTCGCTTATAATTATTTGGGAGCATATGCTGGAATTAACTTTCCCAACGCCCGCCTTCACAATTACTACATCCCTTCCATCCAATTTCCCGCAAAAAAAGTCAAACCCCGCAATGCTCACTTTTTTTGCTTTTCCAAGCTTTTCAAGATAAAGCGCTATTTCATCATCCATAGCGCCCATAATAGCGATTTTTTGCATATAATCAGTATATATCCAAACTTAAATTAGGCTTTTGCTTGCCTTTCCCCATATGCCGAATAAAATTAATTAAAACATTTTCTTAAGTATGCAAGCATACCCCAACACTGCAATTATAATTATTACAAAAACCGCGCCACCATAAAACAAGACATCCCCTCCTTTCTCATTTTCAATTTCGCTTCTTTGTTCAATCGATTCTGCTTTTTCAGTTTCAATTTTTTCCCCGCTTTGCGGAATTTCAGCTTCTTCTTCCCCCGCTTGCACCGGCTCTACATTTTCCCCGCCTTCTTCCCCCGTTTGCATTACTTCTTCTGCCTCCCCCGCTGTTTCATTTTTTTCTTCAATTATTTCCTCCACAGCCATTTCTCCATTTCCCCCTTCTGCTTTTTCTTCACCAGTTCCCACCCCGCTTTCTCCGCCTCCAATTCCCTCTTTTACATATGCAAGAGGATTTGCATCATATGCACTAAACGGGCTTCCAACAATAAAGAAAAGCTCCCCTTCCTCCTCACTAACACAATTCATCTTCGCCACATCAGCAACCAGCCCTTCCGGGCATCCGCATTTTGCAACATCATCCATCAATATTCCGTTTGTTGAGCAAAATTTTGGCTTATTTGCAGAACAAGTGCCATAAGGCGTTCCATCTGTGCACACATCTTTTACACTGCACCCGCACCCTGCAGATGCCAAACTAACCAAACAGAGCATTGCCAAAAGAAAGAAAAAGCAGTTTTTCACTTCCCTCACCCGCTAAAATAAGGAATTTAGAGTAGATAAATCTATCGCCTCAGATCGGACTTGAACCGATGACCTGTTGGTGTCTGTTGCCCGGGTTTTCTATCAGCGCGAATTTTTCTTTCTTTTGAACCCGATCCTACAAATTGCCTGCAGGCAATTTGGGACCCCAAATCCCGAAGGGATTTGAGGGGAGCCTGTTCTTTCTTCCTAAGAAAGAAAAGGGGCTCTAACAGCCAACCGCTCTAACCAACTGAGCTACTGAGGCATAGAAGCTTTTTCTTTTTTTAATAAAAGAAAAACCTTCAGGAAAAAGAAAAAATCCAGATAGAATAAGCAAATTCATCCTTTTAAATTATATATCCCCCGGGGCGCGATGTTTATTAACCCAAAAATGCCCATCTATAGGTATGGCAATTAAAGAAGCTGTAGTGTTAGCAGCAGGCGAGGGCACCCGCCTCCGCCCATTAACATATACCCGCCCCAAATGCATGATACAATTGGCAGGCAAGCCTATTTTGCACCATGTATTGTCCAATTTAAAAGAAGCAGGGGTGCAGAAGGCAGTTGTAATAGTAAAATACAAGGAAGAAATAATCAAAGAATATTTTTCAAATGCAGATGTTGGAATAGAAATTGAATTCATCACCCAGGGGGAGAAAATACGGCACAGCAGCCGCATTTGCAGAAGCTAAAGGAAAAATCAATTCCACTTTTTTTGCAATTGCAGGGGACATCATATCCACCCCCAATGCATTGCGCTCGCTTGCAGACAAGCATGAAGGAAAAATTTCCGCATTATTAAAAGAAGTTGAAAATCCGGAGCAATACGGCATTGCACAAGTAGAACAAGGATATATTTCCTCTTTTGCAGAAAAGCCAAAAGCCCCCCCGAAAAAAGGGCTGGTAAATTGCTCTCTTTATGCAATGGACCCTTCAATTTTCGATAAATTGGAAAATGTAACAAAATCTTCAAGAGGGGAATATGAAATTACAGACATGTTGAAAGAGGAAAAGGCAAAGGCAGTTATTACAGACGAATACTGGCTGGATATGGGAATGCCATGGCAATTATTCAATGCAAATGAATTTTTGCTTTCAAAAATGTTTGCAAGAAAAGGGCAGATTGAAAATTCAAATATAAAAGGAAAAATAATAATGGAAGAAGGGGCAAAAATTCTTGATTCATATGTTGAAGGGCCTATCTACCTCGGGAAAAATTCTGAAATAGGCCCCCATGCCTACATACGCGGCACAACTTCAATAGGTTCCAATTGCTGCATAGGAGATTCTACTACTGTAAAAAATTCAATTATATTTGACAAAGTAAATGCAAAACACCTCACTTATATAGGGGATTCTATTGTAGGGGAGGGGTGCAATTTCGGGGCGGCAACCCAAATTGCAAATTTCAGATTTGATGCAGCTTCGATAAAAGCAAAAGTAAAAGATGCTGTAATTGACACCCAAAGGCACAAATTGGGCGCAATTATAGGGGATGAAGTGAAAATGGGGGTGCTTTCATCTGTAATGCCCGGCAAAATAATAGGAAACAATTGCTGGATAGGGCCGAATGTAATGGTTGAGGAAAATATTCCGTCCTACACCCATGTGCAGGTTGAGCAGAAATTAAAAACAAAAAAATTAAAACCCTAATTTATTTGGGAGGTTTTTGTGAAGCCCTTTCTTATTATCGGCATAGACCCCGGCAATACTATCGGCATCTGCGCATTAAATTTTGAAGGAAACCCAGTGCATCTCTCCCATATTGAGAATGGGGGAATCCGCGAAACAGTTTCATTAATTGAAAAATGGGGCACCCCCTCCTTAATTGCATGCGATGTATTTCCCGCCCCTGAATTTGCAATAAAATTGGCTTCTTATTTTAATGTAAAATTATCTGTGCCAAAAGAGAATTTAAGGGAGGAGGAAAAAAAGAAAATAGCTTTAAAAGAGGGGGAAAAGGCGGGAAGAAAAATTGCTGAAAATGCGCATGAAAGGGATGCTTTGGCCGCGGCAATAATTGCATACAGAAACGAGCAAAACATGCTTCGCTCCGCACTTACTGAAAATATTGAAAAAAATAAAAAAGAAAAATTATGCCATTTGCTTTTGCAGGGGTATAGAAAGCATTCCGCGCTTGAAATGCTTTTCCCAAAAAAAGAAATGCAAATTTCCCCTATACAAAAAGAAAAAACAACTCCCTCCCCCTCCCGCCCAAAAAGCGCCTCCTCTTTTCTTTCCCGAATACATGAATTGGAAAGGATTAATACAAATTTGCAAAAAAGAATTTCCTTTCTAGAGCATGAACATTCAAATTTAATATTTAAATTAAGAAAAATGCAGAGCGGGGCATGGGAAAGGATGATGGGGGAGGGGGAAATAAGAAAATTAAAAGCAAAAAATGCAAGGCTGGAAGAGAGATTGGATTATTTCAGAAAACTGCTGTTTATTTTGTCAAAAAAAGCAAAGAAATGGAAAGAAAAAAAAGAAAACACACGGGAAGCGGGCGCGGGAAAGAAAAAAGATGGGGAATTGGATGGGATGTGCGAAATAACGGGGGAAGAAAAAGAAAAGGCGGGTATAAAAAAGAAAAAAGCGGAGGAAAAAACAGCCCATTCCGCGAAGAGTTTAAAAGGATTGGATTCAATGGATAAACTGGAACAGCTGGTAGACGAATACCGTGCAAACCGTTCCAGCAAATAGGCATACAAAAGCTATTGAGGTGGAAAAATGGACGACGAAAAAACAGGAACCGACGAAGTAAAAGCTGATGCAGAAAAACCCATGGAAGCACCTGTCGAAGCAGAAAAACCCATGGAAGCACCTGCCGAAGCACCGCGCCAGCAGGAAAGGCCAAGGCGTGCGCCCGGGGATGAAAATACGATTTTCATCGGAAGAAAAAGCACAATGGGCTATGTGCTTGCAGTGGTTACCCAATTCAACAGCGGAGCGCCTCTGGTGAAAATAAAAGCAAGAGGAAAGCTCATATCCAAAGCTGTTGATGTGGCTGAAATTACGCGGGGAAGGTTTTTGCCTGGCGCAAAAGTGAATGACATCAAGATAACGACTGAAGAAGTGCAGAATGAAGACGGCTCAAAATCCAAAGTATCCTCAATTGAAATAGCAGTTGTAAAATAAGAAAAATCTTCAGCTATCAGGGGGTGGTATGTGCTATGAAGACCCCTATATGCAAAAATTGTGCTTGGGAGGGGCAGCTATGCCTTTCATGCCAGCAAAAGCTTGAAAAAAATTCAATTTCCCAATTAGATGTGGAAGTATCCAAAATACTTTACAAAATAAACGAAACCCATAATATTACAGAAGCCTCTTTTTCAAAAGCACTGGATTTCGGGAATGTTGTGGTATTGCTTACCGAAGGGGAGGCGGGCATACTTATAGGCAAGAGCGGAAAAGTGGTATCTGCCATTTCCTCCGCATTGGGGAGAAAAGTAAGAATTGTAAAATATTCCGGGGATTTTAAGCGCTCAATACAGGATATGCTTGCGCCCGCCCGCTTATTAGGAATAAACACTTCCTGGAGCGGGGGAGAGGAGAAAATGAAGGTGCGCCTCCCTGCTTCTGACAAGGAAAAGCTTTATGTTGATGAATCCACCTTACGTTCAGTAATAAAAACATGGATGGGAAAAGATGTTGATATAATATTTGAATAATCTGCCGGTGTTGCTATGATTCGCACTCATTATATAGAAGATGCAAAATCCAAAACAGGAAAAAAAGTAAAAATTGCGGGCTGGGCCCATGAAGTAAGGGATTTGGGCAAAATAAGATTTATCATGCTGCGCGACAAAACCGGCATGCTGCAAATATTTGCAAAAAAAGGGGAAGTGGATGATGAAGTATATGATGAAATGGCCCCCCCAAAAGAAACTGTTTTGGCTGCAGAAGGAGAAATAGTAAAATCAAAAATTGCAATGGGCGGAGTGGAATTAATACCAGAAAAAATTGAAGTGTTAAGCGAGCTTTCGGCAAAAGTTCCTTTTGACATTACAGAAAAAATACCCGCAGAATTAGACGTACGCTTAGACCACAGGTATGTTGACATGCGCCTTCCTTCTGTAAATGCAATTTTCAAAATAAAATCCCATGTTGCCCATTCCTTCCGAAACTCCCTCTTTTCCCAGGGATTTGATGAAATCCACCCCACCTGTATTGTAAAAGCCGCAACAGAAGGGGGGGCGGAATTGTTTGAAGTAAATTATTTTGAAAAAAAGGCATTTCTTGCCCAATCCCCCCAATTATACAAGCAAATGGCAATTATAGGGGGAATGGACAAAGTGTTTATGACATACCCCGTATTTCGCGCAGAAAAGCACAACACCCTCACCCATCTGAATGAAGTATTGCAAATGGATGTTGAAATAGGGTTTGCAGATGACAATGATGCTCTTGATGTATTGGAAAAAACATTTATTGACATCCTCAAGCATGTAAATAAAAACTGCAGGCAGGAATTGGAAATTCTCAACTCCCCCCTGAAAATTCCCTCCAAAATTCAAAGATATGAATATACAGAATTAATTGACAAATTAAATTCCGAGGGAATGGAAATTAAATGGGGGGAAGATTTTGGAAGAGAGCATGAGGCAAAATTAAATGAAATATTGAAAAGCGAAGCATACATAGTCACCCGCTGGCCCACCAAAATCCGCGCCTTTTATTCAATGCCATTAGAAGATAATCCTGAAATTTGCAAAGCATATGATTTTATTTACAAAGGATTGGAAATTTCTTCAGGCGCCCAGCGAATTCACATACCAGAATTATTGGAAAAGCAATTAAAATTCCACAACTGCAACCCGGAAGATTTCAAATTTTACACAGATGCATTCAGGGTAGGCGCACCCCCCCATGCAGGCTGGTCAATCGGAATTGAAAGACTGGTTATGAAAATCTGTAATTTGCGCAATATTAGGGAAGCAACCCTATTCCCCCGAGACAGGCATAGAATAAGCCCTTAATTCAGCCCTTAAACAAATTATCAATGCATTTCATGCTGCTTATTGCATATAATTGAATTATTATCATAATTATTGCAATAACAGGCGCATATTCTGTAAAAAAATTAAACATAATTGCAGGCATCAGCACAGAAATAATTCCAACACCCGCCGCAGTGCATGCAAACCCAACAGTGCATGCATTTAATGCAGCCAAGCCGAGTATTGATGCAATTGCACTCAATATTCCATGCCCATGCGCAGCTTTCACTTTTTCCTTAATCATTTTTATTACACATGTTGCAGAAGCCGCAAACAACGGGAGAAATACTATTACAAGCAAGGGGTAGGATATGTATACTTGCGCCGGCACCAATATTGCCCCGATTATTAATGAAATAATAAATGCCAGCTTTGGGTAATTTTTCTTAATTAATTTCAAAATATCCATTTTCTTTTTCTCCCTCCCAACCCTCTTAAATCCTTGTCCAAACCACTGGAAACCCTGGAAAGTTACCCCCTCCAAACCTCTTTATAAGTGCCCTGTCTTTTTTTTACGGGTGGGAATATGAATATAAAATTGTTAAAATACCATGTATTGCGATGCCCGAAATGCGGGCATATGCGCACCAGCACTACAAGAAAAAAAACAAGGTGCATAAAATGCGCCCACGGATGGGAAATATCGCACGCAGGCGGCACATTCGGAGTACTGGCTTCGTTCTACACTCCTGCGCAGGCAGTGGAATATGTGCAAAAATTCAAGGAATTAAGGGAAGAGCATTTGTATGGCAAGCCTGAAATAAAAACAGCTTCTGCTTTGCTTGAAATATCTGAAGAAAGCGCCAATATTTGATTATTTTATATATTCTTTTAATATTCTTCTTTTATTTTCCCCGCTTGCCTCATAATACACATCCATCATAGATATTATAGTATATATTAATGGAAGAAAATATATTGGAAAGCACATTCCAAAGCTTCCAAATGCAATTACCATTGTAACAATAAATATCAGCACAAAACCCAGAAAATAGCTACCAGCCCTCCTGCTTCCAATAAACCAGTGCCCCGCTCCCGGTAGTATCAAATTCAATATTGCCGCAATAATAATTTTGCTCTGGTCTTTTTCCGCCATATCCTAACCCATTGAATAAAAAATAAAATTAAAAAAATAAAAAATTATTTAATATACTCTTTAAGCAGCCTCTTTTCAGGCTGGCCCATTGCCTCAAAGTATACGTCGTACGCTGCAACCAAATTCCATATGCCAGGCAATATGTATGCAGGCGCACATATGAAAAAGCTTACAAACACAACTATGCTTGCCGCTATCCACAGAACTATCCACACCGCAAAATAATGCAATGCATATTTGCTTTTTATGAAATAATTCCCAAGCCCGGGAATTATTATATTTAATATTGCTGCAATAATTGGTTTGTCATCTTTTCCCATAAACACTTCACCTAAAATAGAAGAAGGAATAAAGAATATAAACCTATTTTCATGTGAAAAAGTGTTATTTTATAGAAAAGAAAAAGGAATTACTTAATCTTTTTAAGCTCTTTCTGCGCTTTCACAGCTTCTCCAAGCACTTCCTGGAACATGTTCATTCTGCCGTCATGCTGTGCCCCTTTTCTCTCGTTGATATACAGTGTATTATTCAGAAAGTAGTCACTGCCATCTTTTTTTCCTATAAAATAAATTATCGGGTTTCTCGCATCATTAACTCCTATAATAAACCTGTATCTTATCGTTTCTGCAAAGGCAATGCGCACCATGCTAAAATCATCTGAAGCATTGCACAGGGGGGACTCTAGCTTGCATCTGACCTTTCCCATCTTGGCAACTATGCTTTTGAATGTGAGCTTTCCCCCGTTCTTGATATAAATACTGGCCAGGATTTTAATCCTATACGCAAATCTCTCCTTATATTTGAGGTTTTCTATTTTGCAAAAGCCTGAATACGCTTCATGGTCCCATATATGCTCCACTAGTTTGTCTATGCTTTTGCCAATAACTTCTTTGTACATTTTAATTTTTTCTTCATCTGTCATTTCCTCAGTTTGCGGAATATATGGAATATAACTCTTTTTCTCTTTTCTCCTTAATTCTCTCATATCTTTTTTCGGCGAATCCCTAATATGTTCCCATAACTTATTCTCCCTCTTGTGGATATTTTCAAGGACTTTATTTAGCTCACATTCAACCGTTTCCCTTACACTGACCACCGCCCTGATTTTTATTTCATTTCTTTCAGCTTTTCCCTTTGCTTTCTCAGTTTCCTCCTTCCGTATCTTCACTCTATCTTCGCTGTTTCTCACCTCTTTCTGCAGTTTTGCAAGTTCTGAAGATAGGGCGATTTCCTTCTTCATGGAAAAAAACATATCTGAATAAATTGTTGCAATATACCTGATTTGCTCTATTATTTTCTCCTGTGCCTCCAGATTCTGCGTAAGCGCATCTATAATATCCTTCAGCTCCTGCTTGCCTTTCGTTAATCTATTTTTGATATCCTTCAGAGGTGACTTAAGTATCTTAAGCCATCGCTCCTTTGCGCTGAAAACGTATTTTGTATACTCCTTATAATCTTTCAGCAATTTTGTTAAGCTTGAAATAGCTCCCTCCTGCATATTTTTTATATTTTCCAAAGGCTCAATAGAAACAGCAAGGTATTTACTGCAAATTTCATTTTGTATCTCAATTATCCTGCCTACAGATTTTTCCGAGATAGCTGAAACAAGCCTAAGCGCATCCTGGACATCCTTGGGTTTTTGCGTTAGCCATTCGACATCAATGTGTTCATTTTTTATTGACATCTGCATGCTGTCAGGCAGTTTTTTTATGTTCTCCAAAGCAGGCTCCAGAATATCTTTCCATTCTGCAGTGTTACTATTGAATAATTTATAGTATTCCTCCATAATTTGTCTAGGGTCTGCTGCAATTTCATCCTTCTCCCCTTTTGCCCAAGGTTTATTTGCGCACAGTTCCCTTACCCGCTGGGAATTTGGTTCAAATCCCATCTCCTTGCACATATTGAAATTTCCCATGGATGCCTTAAGATCCACGCTATCTAGGGAGTGCTGTGTTATGCTTTTTTCAAAGTTGCTAGAGATAAGTTCTGTCGCCTTTTTTATTTTCCTTTCCCCACCTTTTCTTGTATCTACGCAGTTGCATATATTGTTGAATGTTCTTCTTAGTTTCTTTTGTGCTTCTGCTAATTCTTCCCCAGCAGTATTCAGGGTTTCATTCTTTTTTCTGAAATCATTTTGTGAGAGTTTCAGATTTTTTTTCAGCTTTTCTTCCACTTCTTTTAGGTAACTGACGCTTGCCTCAAGCAGGGCAAGCTTCGGGTTTTTGGTATGGTTTGTATAATGCCTTTTTTCGTTTTCTGGGTAGATGCTCTCTTCTGCAAGCTTTCGGTTCCTGAATTCAGAAATATAATTTCTCGGCACTGTCATAATCCGCTTTTCCCGCCCGTTTTCCTGCTGGCATGTTATGCGCACAGGCTTTTGGCTGGCAGTGTATGTTCCCATGTTATCATTCATGTATATATATGTATAAAAGACTTAGTATTGGATTTTTAGAGGCGAATAATCTTCCCTTCCAGCAGTTTTGTTCCAAGCAATATTATTCTCTTCCCATCAATTTTCCTACTCTCTTCTTCATACTCTTTTTTCATATCCAGCACAATATCAAAAAGAAAATTGTTTGTCAATATAATTGATATCTGCCCAGCTGAATATCCTTCCTTTCTCAGCCCTGCAATTATTTTATTCAGCTTTTGATGCACTTTTGTATGCTCTTTCTCCTGCAAAGGGAGCAAATTTTCAGGTTCCTCCCCTCCCCCTAATTCAAGAGGCCTGATGTGGTGAAAATGAAGCATTTTGGCATTCCCGCCCACCGGCTCCCATCCAGATATATAGCATCTGCAGCCCCATATTTTTACTGCATTGTTTGCTTTAGATTCTGAAATAGCATGATTGTGTTTATGTTGTCGCATAAGTTAATTTATGTTTTAACCCTTTTAATATTATGTAATAGCGAAACGCTCCCAGAGGGATTTGAGTTGCATTCTGCGGGTTTTTGGAAGCATATTATTAATAAACAAGCTTTACTATCATCATTTGGTGCAAGCATGGCTGAGGTTATTTTAAGCATTTTGATAAGCAAGGAAGATGATTTGTATGTTATTACTGACAAGAAGTTTAGCATAACAAGCCAGGGAAAATCTGTCAGCGAGGCAATTAAGAATTTTTATGGTGCCTTTGAGAGTTGCTATACTGACCCCGACTGGAGAAAAATTCACAGTATGCCTGCAAAAAAGCCACAGATGCCATAGAAACAGCCAAAAAATACCGTTTTAATGACATCAAACAGAAGAAAAACTCAATTCCTGCACACAATATTTACCGATATATCGGTAGCTTTTAACCAATAGTTACCGATAAAACAGCAACCTTTAAAAATACCAGGTGTTAAATCCAATTATGAGTTTGCTGACTAAAGATATAATTCTAGAAGTTTTATACGAATGGAATGACTGGAAAAAAGAAACAAAAACAGGAATAAAAAGAAATTCATACCTAAATCAGATTAAGAGAAAAATCTCAGTCGGGGAGGTATTAATAGTCAAAGGAGTCAGAAGATGTGGCAAATCCACAATCACAAAGCAATTTGTTGAAGAAAAAGGGAACCCAAAGAACACACTTGTAATAAATTTTGAAGATACAAGATTAAGCAATATAACTCATGAAGATTTAGCCCGCATCTATGAAATATATCAATCTGAGATACAGCCTAAGTCAAAACCTCTAATTGTGCTTGATGAAGTTCAGAATGTGAAAAATTGGGAAAAATTTGTAAGGCATTTTCATGAAAAGGGAAAAGCAGATATTATTGTTACAGGTTCATCTTCAAAATTGCTCTCTGGAGAATATTCAACTTTGCTAACAGGCAGGCATCTTGACCTCACGATGTTTCCTCTTAGTTTTTATGAATTTTTATCATTCAAAGGGCTCATAATCAATTCAAAGAAGCATATGCTCGAGAATAAATCAAAAATAGCAAAACTCTTGAGAGAATATCTGGAGTTTGGGGGGTTTCCCAAACCGACTCTAATCAAAGAGCTTGACCTTAGCAAAGAACTTCTGAGGTCTTATTATAGCGATATACTGCATAAAGACATTGAGATGAGACATTCGATTAGCGAATCAAAAAAACTTGATGAACTTGCAAGATATTATTTTACCAACAATGCCAGAAAAATGAGTTTTAACAAAGCAAAGAACATAGTTAAGCTAAGCCTGGACAGCGTTGAGAGATTTTCATCTTACATGGAAGATGCATATCTTTTGTTTTTTGTGCCATTGTTTTCATATTCAAAAAAAGTCCAGACAGTAAATCCGAGAAAGGTTTATCCTGTTGATACTGGTTTAAGAAATACTGTCTGTTTTCGTTTTAGCAAAGATTTTGGCTGGAATGCAGAATCAGCGGTTTTTCTCCAATTAAAAAGGGGCGGATACGAAGCATTCTATTATTCTGATAGTAAAGGGGAATGTGATCTAATTGCAGCAAAAGAAGATGAAAAGATTGCAATACAAGTTAGTTGGGAATTAACTGATAAAAAAAGAGAAATTCAGGGGCTTATTTTAGGAATGAAAAAGATTAATGCAAATGAGGGCTGGCTTATTACTGAAGATTTGGAAGAGGATGTTAAGATTGATGCTTGTACTGTTCATATACTCCCTCTTTGGAAATGGTTGTTGAAAAGTGAATTGCAATACTCAAGAACTTTCCAAAAAAAGTAAGAGCACAGCGATTTGTTGAATCGCTCCCAACGGGATTTGAACCCGTCTTTTAGCCTCACTCTGGCCGAAGAAAACACCAACTTGGTTTTTTCCGCACCGTGAGAGGGCTATGTCCTTAACCGGGCTAGACGATGGGAGCTAGCAAAGTATATTCTGTTTCACTTGTTTTTATTTCATTCCCTCATGGGCTCGCAGGGAATCGAACCCCGAATCTCCACTGTGTGAGAGTGGCGTCTTAACCATTCGACTACGAGCCCAGCAAGAATATCTTGCTCGGTTGGGATTAAAATAATGTGTGAGAGCGGCGTGTCCATCAACCCGCAAGGGTTGGTGGGGCGGCGGTGCAAAGCACCGGCGGATAACCGTTCCACCACAGGCCCAAAATAAATATGTTTTTGCGCTACAATATTTAAACGGGCATTGTCAATATTTGACAGTTTCCTACCCCTAGCCAAAACGATTAGTTTTTCCCAAGCAGGTATTTCCAGAGCGGCAGAAATAAAATATTTTTTCCATCAACTTTTTTTGCACCTTCAAAATCCCAAGTTATGACGAGCAGGGAATCGCACCTAAGCTCGCGTGATGCCCGCACAAGCGCATCAGTCTCGCGCTTTATGGTGTTTGGCTTATCCAGATCACGGCAAACCTGGATAAGCTGCACGACCCGCTCCTTTTGCTTGATAACAAAATCCACTTCTCGCTGTTGGTGGTCTTTCCAATAATAAAATTCATAGAACGGAGTAGAATGCATCTGGCGGAGAATATGGGTGGCAACAGCATTTTCCATGCTGCGGCCCCAGTTTTCTGAGAAGCTAAAGCCTGCCGCACGCGCAAGCCCAGTGTCAATGCAATATATTTTCTTTGGTGCATTGGCCTGCTCCTTTAGCTTGAAGCTGAATCGGCTGACTTCGAAGATTAGGTAGGCATTCTGCAGATAGTGCACATAATTGCTGATTGTTGCCGGATTGCTGATTTGTGCAACAGGCATTAGGCGGCGGTAGGTGAATTCGCATCCTGTGTTTGAAACAAGATATTTTGCCAGCAAACGGATCTGCACAGGCTTGCGCAATCGGTAACGGAGTATGACATCGCGCTCCAGCATATCCTTATATAATGCCGAGAGAAACTCAAAGCCGAGCTTCTGCGCCAGCGGAAAACCGCCTTCCCGAAGAAAGCGCTCGAGGGAGGATTTTGCCTGTGCAATGGATGATGTAAGATTCGAATTGACAGATATCTTCTGGTATTTGAGGTATTCATCAAAGGAGAATGGCAAAAGCACATGGTCGATATGCCTCCCTGTGAGGGCGGTCGCCAGCTCAGATGAGAGCAGTTTTGCATTGCTTCCGCTTATTATGACTCTTCTTGTGGAAATGATGCGTGCTATAAACCGTTCCCAGCCCGGCACATTCTGAATCTCATCAAATATCAGCCAGCGCGGCTCGCCTTTAAGCTCATAAATAGCTTCCAGCACATCCTGGAGAAGGGAGGTTGAAATGGAAAAGCGGTCGTCCTCAAAATTAACATAAGCATATGAATCGCCTCCTGCCATAAGGGCGGAAAAGATGGATTTTCCTGCCCTTCGCGGGCCGGTAATGATGGATGCGACCGACGGGATTGTTTTTATGCGGGCTTTTTCCACCCCGTGCCTCTGGATGATGTGCTCTGTGGCAAATTTCTTCCTGAGGTCGCTTTCCTGATCTTCTATGATCTGCTTGATTCCTTGCGTTGGCATGGATAGATTAAGGCACAGAGGTTTATTAAAGTATCTATGTTTAGTTGTATACTTTTAATGAAAGTATATAGGTATACTTTACACTAAAATTCAGAAGAAAGCAACACCTGCCAAATTTTATAGAAACATCTGCCCTGGCGCTAAGCACTATAACTATAATTGATTATATCAAAATTGCTAAAATAAGAAAAACAATTGCAAGAAGGTTTTTTGCTTCCAAAGCCATGCCCCTATATCAACGGCTTCTTATTAAAGATTTTGCCCCTCTTCTATATTCATTGTTTTAGGTTATTTTTATGGCATCAAAACCAGAGCTTCGCGCGCAATTTGGAAAGGAATGGGAAAAGCATTACACACTGGATATATTGAAGGAAAGGGGCTATTCGAGGAAGGAATGCAAGCAATGCAAAAGATATTTCTGGTCTAAAAATGAGAGGGAAAATTGCGGAGACTCTTCTTGTGTTGGCTATGAATTCATTGGCAACCCCCCCTCAAACAGAAAGCTTTCATATACAGACACTTGGAGGGAAATTGAAAAATATTTCACTTCAAACAAGCACACTTCAATAAAGCCATATCCAACAGTTGCAAGATGGCGCGATGATTTGTATTTTACGATTGCATCAATAAACAATTTCCAGCCTTATGTAGTATCTGGGGAAATGCCCCCCCCAGCCAACCCGTTAATTGTGCCACAGCCATGCATAAGATTTAGTGATTTGGCTAATGTTGGAGTTACGGGGAGGCATTATACAAATTTTGTTATGATAGGGCAATGCGCATTTAATAACAAGCAAACAAAGGAATTTTATTGGAAAAACGAGGCAATTTTGCATGACATTAATTATTTGAAAGCATTGGGAATTCCTGAAGATGAATTAACATTTAAGGAAGATGTTTGGATTGGAGGGGGGAATTTCGGCCCTTCAATGGAATATTTTTGCAAGGGAATAGAATTGGGCAATTGCGTGTTTATGCAATACGAGAGTTTGGGCAACGGGCATTTCCGGGAGTTGGAAACAAAAGTAATTGACATGGGCGCAGGATTGGAAAGATTATGCTGGATAACCCACGGCACCCCCACCTCTTATGATTTGGTATTTGGCCATGTTATTGGCAAAATGAAAAAAACAAGCGGAATAAAAGTGGATGATAAATTATTGGAAGGATATGCAAAACTTTCAGGAGTGATTGATGTTGAGGAAGGGCATTCCAAGCATTCTGAAGAGGAAGTTATTGCAAGAAAATTAGGTGTTGATAAAAAAGAATTATTCGGCCAATTAAACCCCCTCTTTTCCCTTTATGCAACAGCAGACCATTTGGCAACAGTATTGTTTGCAACAACTGACGGCCAGCTTCCTTCAAATATGGGGGGAGGTTATAATTTGCGCTTAATTTTGCGCAGGGCATTTGGATTTAATGATGAATATGAATGGAATTTGGATTGGAATTCAATAATTGAGGGGCACGCATCCCACCTCTCCCCCCTCTTCCCTCATTTGCAGGAAGGGGCAAAAACAGCAATTGCTGTTGTTGATGAAGAGTTGAGCAAATACCGCGCCACCCAGAAAAAAGCAAAAGGGAAAATAGCAAATTTGGTGCAGCGCACTTCCAGGGAGCAGAGGGAAATTACAATACAAGAGCTTACCACCCTCTATATTAGCGACGGAATTCCTCCCGAAATGGTGGAAGCTGTTGCAAAAGAGCAGAAATTGAAAATTAAAATTCCAGAAGATTTTTATTCAAAAATAAGGAATTCTGACGAAGAAACAGCAAAAAAGCAGGCAGTTGATGTGCTCGGATTGCCAAAAACAGAAATGCTTTGCTATAGGGATGATTTGAAATTTAAAGGCAGGGTTTTGGCAATAAAAGACGGCTGGATAGTGCTTGACAAAACTGGTTTTTATGCAGAATCCGGGGGGCAAGTATCTGATGAAGGCACCCTCAACAACCAGGATGTTATTGAAGTAAAGAATGAGGCAGGGGTAATATTGCACAAAATATCCAATCCGGGCAAATTTATTGTCGGGGATTATGCTGAAGGGGAAATTAAGGAGGATAAAAGAAGGCAGATAACGGCCCACCACACAGGCGCGCATGTATTAAATGCGGCAGCAAGAGATGTTTTGGGAACCCATGTATGGCAATGCGGCTCATTCAAGGATGAAAATAAAGCTCATTTGGATTTAACCCATTACAAGAGAATAACAGATGAAGAATTAAATGCAATTGAAATGAAAGCAAATGAAATTATTGCATCAAATTTGCAGGTAAAAACAGATATTTACCCGCGCACTGTTGCAGAGGAAAAATTCGGCTTCCGCATATACCAGGGAGGGGCGGTGCCGGGCCTTAACTTACGCATTGTGTCAATAGGCAACATAGACCACCAGGCATGCGGGGGCACCCATGCAAAGCAAACAGGAGACATTGGCTTATTCAAATTAATAAAAAGAGAATCTGTGCAAGACGGGGTGGAAAGAGTTAGTTTCAAGTGCTATTTGGCAGCAGTAAAATATGTGCAGGAAAGGGATGCTGTAATAAAACAGCTTGCATCAGAATTATCAATTCCTGAAAAGCTCGTCATTGCTTCTGTAATGAAATTTTTTGAAGAATGGAAAGAAAGAGGAAAGAAATTGGCAAAATTAGAAGAAGCGCAAGCCCTTTTAACTGTAAAAAAGGAAATTGAAAAAGCAAAAGAGGAAGGAAAAGATAAAATAGAATTATCCTCCGTCCCCTGGTCATCCAAAAAAGTGGATTTGGCTGCCAAACAAATTTCAGATGCAGGATTAATTGCAATTTTGTCAAATAAAGATAAATTTATCGTAATTTCCCTCCCTGAAGAAAGCAAAGAAAATGCGCTTGAATTGCTGAAAAGCAAGGGTGCGAAAGGAGGGGGCAATGAAAAAATAGCAAGGGGGAAATTAGCTTAATTTATTTCCTTTTCTTTTTTCCCTTCTTCCCTTTTCTTTCGCTTTTCACTTTAAAATATTCCAAAGTTTTTTCACTTAATGGCGATATTTTCTTGTAAGTATTTAGCTTGGGCCCTTCATGCCTTGCCATTTTGTGCTTTTTTACTTTTTCAATAAGCAGATAAAGAAATGAATTGAATTTTTTCAAGTCAATTTCATATTCCTGGGCCATCCTTTCGCATTTTTGCAATAAATTAACCAAATCCACAAGCAATTTCGGGTCTATTCTCCCCTCTTTTTCCTGCTCCCTGATGCTTTCCATCAAAAGAAGGCGCGTCATATTCAATTCTTTTTCTATTTTCTTCAGCTTAGGGCTTTTATGCTTTATTTCAGCGCTATAGCTTGTACTCAAATCAATTACAACATCCCAGGAAACATTTTCCACCTGCTTAAAAATATGGGGTGGAAGGGCGTATTTTGCAAGGCCCGCATCATCTTCCTGCTGGCCCGCCCCCTTCATTTTTCCACCTTACTTCCTGTACCTTCTGTACAAAACAAATCCCGCAAACCCTGCAATTGCGACTGCAGGCATGCAGCAGCAGATGCTTTCTTCACTTGATACGGTGTTTGCAGTTCCGCCAACTTCTTCTGTATCTATGGCAGGCGCAAGTTCGCACTCCCCTGTCATTGTGTTGCACAAAAATCCTGAGCCGCAGGAAGGATTGTCATATTGGCACCCTTCTTTTGTTACGCACATTCCATTTTCATCCTGCTCAGTATCGCAATATTGTATGCTTGTGCATTTTACAGTGCCCCATACACATCCCTGCATTTGCTTGCAAGTGCCGTCATCTTTTTCATTCTGGTCCATATATGTGCATTCATACCCCGGAGCACATGGTTTCGTGCCCCATCTGCACCCAATCCTTGCTTCACAAGTTTTGCCGCCGGCAGCCATTTGCTGCCCGCCTGGGCATCCGCAAGCATTTGCATCATCAGCAAGCTCTCC
>JBDRNY010000033.1:0-5273 GCA_043810635.1 Microcaldota archaeon
ATTCCCAAGCAAATTATCCTCTTCCTCTTCCTGCAAAATTTCCCTTCCGGTTTCATTTCCTGCACATTCCACAAACTCTTCACAGCTTTCATTTACCATTCTCATTTCCTCAATAATTTTCCCCGGCTCACATACATAGCTGAATATTTTTTTTTCACACACAGCGCACATTTCCCCCTCCCATTTCATAATTTTTTCACTAGAATTAAGCAAATATTCGCATTTTTCCTCAAACCCTTCACAATCAAACTCTTTCCTCTCTTCAAATATTTCATTATTTTTGCTTCCATCTGCATTCAGGCATTCCCTTTTCAAAGAAATTTTCAAGCACTCCCTTTCCCTTCCATACCAATCTTTTTCAAGAATTTCCTCTTCAGATAAAATTTCCCACTCGCTCCAACCCCAGCATTTTTTGCTTTCAGAAAAGCACCCTGTTCCATCAAACGCCTGCAAACAATAATTATCCAGCATGCACTTTTTTACAAACATCCATCCTCCTTTTTCACATTCCCACACTTCATTCAAAATGCATCTTCTTTCCCCCACTTCACATTCAGTATCCATTTTGCATTCCCCTTCAATGCAATACCTTCCAACGGTGCAAACAGCATCATTCCCCCATTCTCCCCCTGATTTATACTCCCTGTAAGAAATATTGCTAAAGCATTTTTTTGTTTTATTTTCATAATCCAACTCTTCGCACACTCCTGCATTGCAATCAATTTCACATTCTATTAAATCCCTCCAATTTTTTCCATAATCACAAAATTGCACCATTGCAGTTCTATTAAGATTTGGATTAGAATATATTTTCGGCCTTCCTTTGCATTTTGTTTCTCCCGCAACAGAACAGCTTTGCTCTCCTTTTGCATAGCATTCCCCGTCCCTGCAAAAAGGCCCGTCTGTGCAATAAACCGGCGGGCTCAAAATGCCAATATCAGTGCACATCACATACCCCGACCCGTCATCCAAACACGCGCTGAAATTTTCCTCGCACTGTGCACACTTCCCATACACGCATCCAAATTCGCATTCCTCATATTCCCAAGTATTGCCCACGCATTTCGCAGCAGTTTCATTATCTTTGCAAAAATAAATTCCATCCTCACATCCAGAAAGAGAAAAAACAAAAGCACTGCAAAAAAGAATTATTCCGAAAATTACAAATTCCATTTTCACACTTTTATTTCAATCCAGCACTATAAAACCTTTTGCAATTCAAAAAATTAGAGATTAATCTGACATTAAATAAAAAATAATAAAAAGAAGAAACTATTTTTTCACTTTCACTTCTTCAACCGCTTTCCTTTGCACTCTTTGCATTGCAAGCAATTGCTTGTTTCTCACTTTTCCTTTCGGGAAATGCCTTCCTCTTTCAAAGGAATTTTTCTCATATGTTTTTGCATCAAACATTTCCACAACCATTTGCTCAACTTTCTTGATATCAAATTCCTTGCACGAGAAAACATCAAAGCTTGCATAATTTTTCTCGGGGTAAGTATGGATTGAAATATGGGATTCTGCAATCAATACAATTCCAGACACTCCCCAATCTTCCGGCTTTATGCCCTCGTATCTGAATACATATGGCGGAATAATTTTTGTCATTCCTATTTTTTTAGGCAAACCGTCCAAAAATTTGGAAACAAAATCAACACTTTCCAGTTTTTTCTTTTCACACCCGTACATGTCAAGGGTTAAATGCGGTCCATACATTTTCTTTTTTCCTCCGTTCATGCTGCATTCGCAACATACAATAACTTTTTTCCACGCAGTTTCTTTATAAACGTTTGCTTTTTTTTGCAATTTTTTACGCATTTTTAGCAACTTTTTTGCAAATCAGAGCGTTTATGGCTTTTTTTCCAAAAAACAGAGCATTCTATTCCAGTTTAGTAAAATTAAACCTTCTTATAGCCCGAATTCTCAAATTCCCCCTAATTTCCCTTCATTCTGCCCAAATCGCCTCATTCCCAGCTTCCAGTTTCCAATGCAAAGAGCTAATGAAAAAACATTCCCAATTTATCTCTTTCCCCGCACTCGTCTCCCTCCCCCCTTCCTTCTTCTCCTCTTAATTCCCTCTTTAGAGCACATCGCCCGAATAGTGCCAGACACCCTCTTTACCTGCAAACGCACGGCTTTCCCGTCCCAATTGTTTGCCAAAGCAAACATTGCGCAAGCTTTCCCTTCCTCCCCCCTCTTGCACCTCACAATAATATTCTCTTCCTCAACATTTTCCACTTTAACCCCTGTTTCAAAAATTCCAATCACACCCAAGCTTTTCACAAAAAATTCCTCCAACTTCTTTTTCAGCTCCCGCTCATCCCTTCTCTCCCCGATATATTTTACAAGCAAATGCCTGAAATCATCCCTCAATGTCGGCTTCATTTTTTTCACCATAAATATTTTTTCTTTTTATACCGCACCCATTTCCTTCACTTATATTTTCCTGCTTTCCCCGTCTTTTCCGTTTCCCCCGCTTCGTCATTTTCCCAACAATAAATATTTTTTTCTTCCGCCAGCTAAACATCACTCCTCTTCCCTCTCATCCTTCTCAATTTTTCCTCTTCCATTCCAAGCAATTTTCCAATCCAATACAATTCATATTCATCCCTTAATTCCATCTCCCCTCTCGCAAGAGTGCAAATTCTTATTTCCACCCCGTACTTATTTGCAATTTCCACAAGCTTTCCAGCCCTTCTCACCCTCCTCGCCATCTCCCCTTCATCCACCCCGAAAAAATCACTCACTCCAATTACCAGCACACAGCCATGCTCCTTCATCTGCCTTACCAATCCCTCTTCTGCCTCATAATTCTGAAAATGAAAATATTTCGCCCTCTTAATTATCCCCCTCGCCTTCCCCGCATCGCTCTCGCTGGCAAAAGCATTTTTCGGCAATTTATTTACATCAATAAATTCCATTCCATCCAGCATTTTCTTTTCCGGGCTGAATTTTACAAAATCCCACATAGGTAAAATTAGAAATAAGGAGGTTTATTAATTCACTTTTTGCCCCCGCACCCAATATTGAAAATAAAACCTTAAAGATTTCCAATTGCTGCAAGGAGCTTTCTGTGCCCTTCTATCAGTTTGTTGAATTTTTCAAGCTCCTCTGAAAGAATCTTCAGCTTGTATTTACCTTTCGAATTTCCTGATTTTGCCATTTTCTATCCACTCTTTAATCTCATCGTCAGAATAAAAACCTTCCCGTATGCCAATCATAACCCTTGCATATTCCGGCTCATTTTTTATTCCAAATTTTGCAGCATTTTTTGAAAGGAACGATTTTGTCGCGACAAATGCAGTCCTTCTGTTTCCGCTTGCAAAAGCATGGGCTTTCACAAGCCCCTTGAGAAGAACAAGTGCCTTGCTGTGTATGTCCCCGTCAAATTCCCTGCATTCATCAATAACATCAGCTATTTTTTGCTTGCTCAGAACTTCAGGCCTGTCTGCTTTTTTTACCTTGATTATGCTAAGCACCAGAAGGTTGTATTCAATAATTTCCTCTGCATTTGGGTAAATTATCTTTGCCATATTACAAAAAACAGATGTAGGTATATAAACTATTTTATCAATCTGCTGTTGGCAAACTACATCCAATATTAAATATATTCAAATCCAATTTCCTCCCTTTTTCCAATTTCCCAACAATCTCATCCAACACCAATTTCTTAATTCTCATATATTCTTCCCTCGGATACTCAGTATTTCCTATAGCATACCTTTTGCTTTTCACGTTGAAGCAAAACATGCATTCTGTGCAGTTTTCAATATTATGGCAGAAATAGCAATCAGAGCTCATGGTTGAATTGCTCACTTCAAAACACCTTGTCAAATAAGATGAATTATAGCATTTCAAGCAGAATTTTGAGGAAAAAACAATTTCAGACCCAAAAATATATTCAGATTCCCTGGGCCACATGCTGCATGCGCAGAATTTGCATTCTGCAAAATAAATCAGTCTATAACCATAGCTTGAATTTGCAGTTATACTGCACCTCTCAAGCTCAAAATTCTCCCCCACCCTCACTTCCGGAGTGTAATATGATATTTCTTTCAGCTTCTGCGCAGCATTTGACAAATCCAGCCCCTTTGCCTCCTGCGCAGAAACCATTCTCTTTCCAAGAGTTTCAAAAGATTCTTCAAACGAGACAATTTTCTCTTTTGTAAGCATAAACCTGAGAAAAGGCGGAATGTAAAACACTTCGTCGCTTATTGCAGATTTTCTTTGTACCTCCACTCTCACATTTGTAATAAGCCATTCCTCATAATCCTGCATATTTTCAAGCTTTTTTCCAAGCACCACTTTTGTAAGCGTTCCAAACGCTTCTTCAATTTTTTCATGCATGTTTACCACTTATAATATCCATAATCGAAGGAACCGATTTTTTTGATTTGAGCATTTCTTTCATATCCTCAAGCAGCTTACTCTTAATCTTTCCATACTCTTCCTTTGTAAATTGCACATTTCCTATCAAATTCCTCCTGCTTTTTTGGTTGAATGAGAATAAGCAGTTATAGCATTCTTCCAAATGAGCAGAATAATAACAATCTGAGCACATAATAGTTGTCAATGTTTCCATGCACCTTACTGATTTGTGGGTATGGCATGCCGAAATAAGAAATTTTGACGGCGGAACTTTATCACATCCAAAAATATTCTCCCCATATCTCACATCGCTTGAATATGCAACAAACTTGCTATCATAAATCCTAATAGACTTGTATACATATTGGGAATTTGCACAGCTATCCGACTCCAGAACTTCCCTTGAATTTCCGATAACTATGTTTCCGCTATAATACAGTTTTTCAGACAGTTGTCCAAGTATCGAATCAATATCCTTTATTTTATTAATATCAAATTTTGCATCTTCTATTATTTCGGCATATTTCGGCATCTCATCATTTGAAATAAATTTTGAATTTTTACAATAATGCTGGGGGGAAACTACAATATCTCTTTGGCTAATCGCAGACTTTTTCTTGTATGGTTTTTCCACATACTTAGAAAGATAATCTTCATATTCCTTTAATTCACCTATCTCTTCTCCCAGAAGGACTCTGCAAGTGTTTTTGAATGCATCATTTATATCCATTTATTTTCCCCCGCACCCAATATTGAAAATATTCAAATCAAACCTCCCCTCTTTCTCCAATTTCCCCATTAAGCAATACTTTGCACGCCTCATCCCACGCTTTCTGAATTTGCGGATGCATATTCCTCCCGTTAAAATAGTGCAAGGCAGAAGTAATAAGCGTTTCTCAAAAAAG
>JBDRNY010000034.1:0-4077 GCA_043810635.1 Microcaldota archaeon
AAGAATAGTAATACCCCAATCCATACGCGGCATTTTGAATATAAAAACAGGAGAAAAGCTCCTTGTTTCATACAATAAAAAAACAGGCGCAATAATAATCGAGCCTGCCCATGAAAAAAAGCTTCTTTTTCTTGAAATTGCGCTTTCAGATTCTCCCGGCTCTCTTGCAAAAGCCGCATCCTCCCTTGCAAAAATAAAAATTGATTTGGTAAGCACAAGCTCCCGTTCCTCCCAGAGGGGGGAAGCCGCAATTTGGGAAGTGCAGTGCAACCCCGGCAAAACATCTATTTCCCAGATAAAATCCGCCCTCTCCTCTTCAGGAGCAAAACTTCTTTCCTCTTACTGGAAATAGTCCCCAGCATCCGATAGGTTTATATATTTTGAATGTGGGAAAATAGTGGGAATAACATAAAGAGGTGTAAATATGAAAAACGGGTGTTTAGTTCACATCAGAATACAAGCTTAAGCTGGCTCTGCCAAAGGGAAGGCTGTACAATGAGGTCATTCTCCTTCTAAAAGATGCCGGCTTCAATCTGTCCGGAAATTCAAGAAATTACCGCCCCACAATAAACGACCCGAAAATCGAGGTCAAAATACTAAAGTCCCAGAACATCCCAAAGCTTGTGGAACTGGGCTCGCAGGACATAGCCTTTACTGGCTATGACTGGGTGGTGGAGCAGAATGCGGACGTGCAGGAGCTTATGGATTTGGGCTTCAACCCAGTAAAACTAGTGGCCTGCGCAAAAGAGGGCTTTGATTTCAAAAAGCCAAATTTGCGGGTTGCCTCAGAATACGAGAGCCTCTCAAGGAGCTTCATGCAAAAAATAAACCCAAATTTTATTTTTATCAAATCCTTTGGAGCAACCGAGGTCTTCATACCTGAGGACGCGGACATCATAGTGGACAACTCATCATCCGGCGCAACACTAAAAGAAAATGACCTGCAGGTAATGAGCACAGTGCTCACCTCCTCCACCCGTCTCATAGCAAACAAAAAATCCCTAAAAGACAAATTCAAGAAAAAGAAAATAGGTGAATTTGTCCTTCTTCTAAAAAGCGCCCTTGAGGGAAGGGAAAGGGTCCTCATAGAAATGAATGTTCCAAAAGAAAAACTAAAGCAAATAATTCCCTCCCTGCCATGCATGAAATCCCCCACAATCTCAAAACTCTATTCTGGGGGGGGTTACGCCATAAAAATAGCCGTGAAAAAGCAGGAAGTAAACCTGCTAATCCCGCTTCTAAAGGAAAAAGGGGCAACCGACATACTTGTTTTCAGCCTGCAAAAAGTGGTTCTATAAAAAGGCGAATCCATGGTATCTGCAAAAAAAGAAGTAATTCAAATGTCTTCCTATTCCCCTCCGCTTGAGGGAAGGGCTGGAAAGCTCAGGCTTGACTTTAATGAAAATACTGCAGGCTGCTCCCCTAAAGTAATCGAGGCAATCTCAAAAATAGACTGCAACTTTCTCTCTGCCTATCCTGAATATACGCAATTCTATACAAAATTGGCAAAATATCTAAAAGTCCTGCCTGAAAATTTATGCCTTTTCAATGGAACAGATGAGGCAATAAAATTGGTCATAGAAACTTTTTTGCAAAAAGGGGACAGCATAGCCATACCTTCCCCTACCTATGCGATGTACAAATTCTATTCACAGCTAAATGGATTGAAAATCATCCAAATTCCCTACAAGCAAGGTCTCGCATTCCCAGCTGAAACTGTCTTATGTGCACTTTCCAATAAACCAAAACTTCTGGTGCTTGTTAATCCAAACAGCCCGACAGGGACAGAAATCTCAGATTCAGACATTCAAAAAATGCTCAAAAAGGCAAAAGAAAATGGGGTTCTAGTAGCCATAGATGAGGCATATTCTCAATATTTCAAAAAATCATCAATTTCCAAAATAAAGGAATGTGAAAACCTCATAGTAATCCAAACCTTCTCAAAAGCATTCGGCCTTGCCGCCCTGAGAATCGGCTACGCAGTATCAAATGAGGACATAATAAGCTCGCTTAGAAAGGCAAATTCCCCCTACAGCGTAAACTCAGTTGCAATAATTGCAGCAAGCGCAGCCCTTAATGATCTGGAATATGTTGAAAAATATGCAAATGAAATCATAGAAAACAGAAAATACATGAAATTAGGGCTTGAACAGCTGGGCTTCACGGTTTATCCTTCCTCTGCAAATTTCCTTCTTGTAAATTTCGGGGCAAAAAACAATCTTATATGCAAAAAATTAAGCCAAAACAACATCCTTATAAGAAATCGAAATTCCGAGCCAATGCTTGAAAACTGCTCCCGTGTGGGGGTGGGCACAAAAGCCCAGTGCGAGCAGTTCTTGAGCACCCTCAAAAAAATAATCTCCCAACCCCTGCTCATTTTTGACATGGACGGGGTGCTGGTGGATGTTTCAAATTCTTATAGAAAAGCAATACAGCAAACTGTTCTTTTCTTTTGCAAAAAAGAGCCAACTCCAGATGAAATCCAGCAATATAAGCAAAGAGGGGGGCTCAACAGCGACTGGGACCTCACCGAGGAAATCATAAAAGACAATGGAAAAACAATTTCAAAAGAGAAAATAATAAAAAAATTCCAGCAATATTATATCGGGGAGGGTTCAACTCCCGGTCTTATTGAAAATGAGAAATGGCTTCTTAATGCAGAATTGCTGCAGTCATTAAGCAAAAATTATGCTTTGGCAATATTTACTGGCAGGCCAAAAAAAGAAGCTTTATATACCCTGCAAAAAAATAATGCGGCAGAATATTTTGATCTTGTTTTGGCAATGGGCGATATTCCAAAAGAAAAATCAAAACCAAACCCATACGGGCTAACTCTCTGCCTCAAAATCCTTGGCTATAATGCGTCAAACGCATACTATTTCGGGGATAGTATAGATGATATGCAGGCCGCAAAAAACGCAAAAGTTGAGGCTATCGGAATAATTTCTCCAAACATTTGCGAGCCTGGGAAATTGTCTTCTTTGTTAAAAGAAAAAGGCGCATCTGTGGTGCTGAATGATATTAATGATATACTTGGGGTGTTGGGATGAGAAATGCAAAAATTAGCAGAAAAACAAAAGAAACCAATATTTCAGTCCGGCTGAATATTGACGGAAAAGGAAAATATAAAATCAAAACTCCAATTGGCTTTCTAACCCACATGTTTGAATCCTTTTCCAAGCACGGTCTTTTTGACATAACTATGAATGCAACCGGAGATGTCAAAGTTGACCAGCACCACACAGTGGAAGATTGCGGCATTGCTTTAGGCCAAGCCTTCAGGAAAGCATTAGGGGAGAAAAAAGGAATCAACAGGGCAGGTTATTTTGTGTATCCAATGGATGATGCGCTGGCAGTGGTGGCAATAGATTTATCCGACCGCCCTTATCTGCAGTTTGATACAAAATTCAAAAGGCGCTTTTGCGGAGAGCTGGATACTGATTTGCTTGAGGATTTTTTCTATGCATTTGCAGTAAATTCAGCTTCCAATATAGTTGTCCGCACGCCTTATGGAAAAAATGACCACCACAAAATCGAGGCAATATTCAAGGCATTTGCAAAGGCGATGAAAATGGCATGTTCAACAGACCCAAGGGCAAAAGGTTCAATGCCGAGCACAAAAGGTGTAATCTAATGATAGCAATAATCAACTACGGCTCCGGAAACATCCAGAGCGTAAAAAATGCGCTTGATTATATCGGCGAAAATTCCGCCATCACAGCCAATCCGAAGGAGGTAATGCAGGCTGACAAAATAATATTCCCGGGCGTGGGCTCCTTTGGCTTTGCAATGCAGAGGCTTGAGGCAACCGGGCTTGAGAGCGCAATTCTTGAATCCATAAAAGCTGGCAAGCCTTTTCTTGGAATATGCCTCGGGCTCCAATTGCTCTTTGAGTCAAGCGATGAAAGCCTGGATGTAAAAGGTTTGTGCGTGCTTAAGGGCAAAGCCAAAAAATTCCAAAAAGGAAAAGTCCCGCAAATCGGCTGGAACGAGATTGTGCCAGCCGGCAAATCCATATTCCAAAGGGGATATGCATACTTTGTAAATTCCTATTATGTTGAGCCGTATGAAAAATCC
>JBDRNY010000035.1:0-20319 GCA_043810635.1 Microcaldota archaeon
TAGGAGACGGTGTTGTTGTTGGAGCTGGTGGAGAGGACGATGGCATAACCGCTTGATGATGAGGCGTTGTTATAGGAAATAGTGTTGTTGGAGCTGGTGCTGATGGAGATGACGCTGCTTGGGGCTGAGGCGTTGTTGTAAGTGATATTGTTGTTGTTGCAGTTGGAAGCGAAGTAGATGGCAAAGCTGGTTGAAGCGGAGGCGTTGTTATAGGAAATAGTGTTGTTGGAGCTGGCGCTGAGGTAGATGGTATAGGAGACGGAGGCGGAGGCGTTGTTATAGGTGATGTTGTTGTTGCTGGAGCTGCTGGAGAGGGAGATGGCATAGGAGGAGGCGGAGACGTTGTTAAAGGAAACAGTGTTGTTGAAGCTACCGGAGAGGGACATGGCATAGTTGGTTGATGCTGAGGCGTTGTTATAGGAAATAGTGTTGTTGGAGCTGGTATAGATGTAGATGGCATTGTTGTATGAGGCGGAGGCGTTGTTGTAAGAAACATTGTTGTAATTTGTATTTGAATTAAGACCTATTCCATACTGGTATACGTAAACCCTGTTTTTTTTAACTTCTGAATTATCTGCACCAGTTAGAAATATTGCATTACATTTCCCGTTTGAAGATGAGCATGAAGTTTCATAGGTAATATTTATTGTATTATTTGTAATATTTGCATAATCAGCCCCGTCTCCATCTATGTAAATTCCTGTTGAGAAGTTTAATATAATACAGTTTTTCACAGATGTATTATATTTGCTTGTGTTTACTCCGGCAGTGCTTGTTGTATTGTCTCCGGTAATTTTATACCCCGAGCAATTTAGTGTAACATTTTCTGCAGTAATATTAATGCAGGTTGTACCGGTTGAAGATATGTCTTGTGTAAGTGAGTAGACAGAATTCGGAGTTGAAAGGTTTTTGCACGCGCTTACATCTGGGTTGTCTATAATTGTTAATGTGGAAGAGTTGAGGGCTGCTGAATAGTCTGTATTGTCATATGCCTTGCATTCCAAAATCCATTCCCCTACATAATCTCCAGAGCCGCCTGTGGTAATGTTGCTTACACTTGTTTCAACATTTTGGGTAAATGTGGTTGCACTTTGGGTGAAAAATATATCTTGTTCATATACTGTTGCACCGTTTGCATTATCTCCGGGCGCGCTCTCAGTTCCTAAATCATTCCATGTTGAAGAATAATAGCATTGGGGGCGGGAGCGGTAGTCTTTGCCAGCGCCTGCAGCTCGCCATACCCACATCCTTAATTGAATCGGGTCTGCTGAATAACAAGATGAGGAGAGGGTTATGTTATAGGTGGCAAGGGTGCCGTGCTTTACCTGCCAGGTGGCACCGGTTAATCCACTAGGTATGGAACCGGAATAATTATAATATGCATAATAATAAACGTCTTTTGCTGTTGATGAGGCTGCGGTGCCATAATCATTGTCTTCTGCATATGATGGACTTACTGGTATGTCAGAATAAAATGCATCTGGAGTTGCATTTTGCTGTGTGCCTGCAAAATTTCCTAAAGTTCCGCTTGAATATAACCCATCATCTTTAAACCAGCGGAAAGGGTATATTATGCTTGCAGTGTCGCCGTCAGATGCATTGCAAAAGCCTTCAATTGTGCTTACGTCGGTGTAATATTGCGTGCCTGTGGGGTCGGTGCGTGAAGTTTCTACTGATGGGGCGACTGCAAATGAGAGGGTGGAAAAAAATAATATAAATAAGAGAAATGCCCGCAAATGGGCATTTTTAGCAAGGAAAGTTTTATTTCTCATTTTTGCTGCCTCTTTTTTTATGGATAATCGCAAAGCCGCCAGAGGCTTTGCGAGACTTCGCCGACTCATCGGCGAAGCTGATTTTCCAATGCCCTCCTTTGTCTGGGCCTATGCGCCGCAAGATGCCGAGGGATTTGAGTTTCTTGAGATTGTATTGCACCCCGATTTCGCTCAGGTTGGATATGCCTGCCAGTTCCTTTATCGTGAGGGCGGGTTTCTCTTTGAGAGCCATAAGGATTTTCTCCATAGTTTTCTCCATAGTTTTCTCCATAGTTTTCTGGGTAGTCTTTTGGGTAGTTTTCCTGCTGGCAAATTTCAGGTAATCTTTGCTTTTTGAGAAGATTATTCTGAAATATTTTTCATCCACATCAAGCTTGAAAGAGGGTGCGTTTGCCTTATGGCAATAGCTTTTCATGCGCGCAAAGCCGGAGCCTATTTTTTCAATAAAGCCGGCGCGCGCAAGCAAATCTGCAATAATCCTGTTGCGCCTGAATGTATCCCTCCCAACTTTAAACCAGGGGGGCCTTGCCCATACATTTGTTATTGTAAGCATGCTTGGAAATATTCTCAAAATGTTGTTATGCCCTTCCTCAAAATAGTCCCTATGAATCACAGAATTGATTATTGCCTCCCTTATTGCACCCATAGGATATTCACGCACATCCTCCCTCCGGGGCTTGCCGCTGAATTTGTATGCAACACTTGTATTTCTTTCAACAAACTTTACTGCATCCTCAACTATCTGAATAATGCTTCCGCCAATCTCCTGCCTATCAATGATATCACTGCCTTCTTTGTCTTTGAACAAAACGCATGTGAAAACACTGTGGGAAATGAATTTCTGGGGAGTTTTTGCAAAGAAAAGCACCCCTGCATTGTTAAAAAAGAATTTTTTGCTCTTTTTTGCTGTGTTTAATTCAAGCAATACTTTTTTGTCAGGCAGGGTTTTTGAAATTCCTGCCAGAGAGAGGTAATAGCTTAATTTTTCCTTGTCAAAATTATTTGGATAAAAAAAATCATAATTTGTTTGCGCATCAAACTGGGTTTTTCCAATTTTTATTGAAAAATTAATGATTTCGTCCCTTTTCATTTTGCATGAGTTTGCGCCCTGCCTTAAGTAAAAGCCGGAGGAGCATTTGTAAGGTTTGTCTTCCCCTTCAGCAACATGGATTATCGGCACTTTTTCAAATTGTTTAATTGATATTTTAACCTGGGGGTCGCAGTTTTGGGCAATATCTTGTATCTGGGATTTTAATCTGTTGGTTATATTTATGCCTTTTGCATTTCCGTCATCATCCACCCCTAAAAATATTCTTCCCCCTGAAGCGTTGGCAAATGCAACCATTTCCTTTGCAATGGACTTGTCAAAAAATTGCTTAAACTCTATGCCAAGCCCTTCGCCTTCCTGCAAAATAAATTCAAATTCCTCTTTTTTCATAAATATTACCCATTTTCACTAACCTCTATTAATTGCCTAAATACATCTACTGCCGGGCATTCGTTATTCAGAGAATATTGGATAGAGTTGGCAACTTTTCTGCTTTTTAAAATGCCTGATTTTTGCAAAAGAAGAAGCTCGTTTCTTACAAGCATTGTGTTTGCATTAAGCTTTCGCGCAGTTTCTCTTACCCCTGATTCTAATTCTGAATTTTTTATAAATAGCTCTAACACTGCCAGTCGTGTTTTTGATGTAATAATGGTCGCCAGACTAAACACGTATTTGGAAAGGATACTAATGTTTATAAATAATATGGCAAATGTATAGAGGAAAGGTGCGGATGTAGTGAAAATAGATATAAGGTGTATGGAAAAAATATATGAATATATATTTGAGGTGTATGGAAGTATGGAAGAAATATATGAGATGTATTGAATAATAATACAATTGATATATTAAAAATATACAGTTAATAATAAAAATAATATATTACCAAATGCGGATTTGCCCTTTTCCTATTTTATTAATAACCATTGGAAAGGCAATATGCTCGTGCATAAGAATTTTTTTGGCAACTTCTTCTGAAGTTTTGCAATTTGATATGTCTATTTTTTCCTGGTAAATTATGGGCCCGCCGTCCAAATTTTCGTCTACAATATGAATGGTAAGGCCTGAAATTTTTTCTTTTGCATCAAATGCCTGCTTTTGCGCATCCAGCCCTTTGTATTTTGGAAGAAGGGCGGGGTGGACATTGATTATGCGGTTGTGGTATTTTTCAAATATTTTAGGGGAGCGGAGAATTCTCATATAGCCTGCGAGAATAACAAGGTCTGGGGAATATTTTTCAATAATTGAAAAAATGGCATTGTCAAATGAAATATCATCATCAAAATTCTTTCTTTCAACTATGTGGGTGGGAATGTTTGCATTTTTTGCAATGGAAAGGGCTTTTGCATCTGGATTGTCTGAAATAAGGGCAAGAATTTTTGCATTGCATTTTCCCGCATTTATTGCATTAGCTATTGCCTTGAAATTTGAGCCTCTGCCTGATGCAAGCACTACTATGCATAATTCTTCTTCTTTGGTAATTGGCATATTATAATTAGCCTACTTCTTCTTAATAATCCTTTTTTCGCTTGCAACAAAATTAAGGGGGATATCATGATGTTCATGGGGAAGGGGGGAGGGAGAAATTTGAGCATCATAGCAAATGCCTATTGAAGGAGAGGAAGCTGAAGAAAGAAACCTGTCGTAGAAGCCGAGGCCGTAGCCGAGGCGCATGCGTTTTTCGTCAAATGCAATGCCCGGCACTATTATTATGTCAATATTTTTTATATAGCAAATTTTGCATTTTAAATTTGGTTCCAATACTCCGAATGAGGAAGGTTCTAGCTGGGAAAGGGAGGAAATGTAATAGGGAGTGATGGATGTATCTTGGATGTTTGTATGGGGAAGCGCGATTTTTTTTCCTGAATTTAAAAGGGAGAGGATGAGTTTTTCAGTGGGAACTTCTGAATTTTTTGACATATAAAGCATAATTGTTTTTGCATTAAGAAATTGCGGTATTTGGAGGAGGTGGCGGAAAATTAGTTGTTTTTCG
Organism: Microcaldota archaeon; assembly: GCA_043810635.1. Lineage (GTDB taxonomy): Archaea > Micrarchaeota > Micrarchaeia > Anstonellales > Anstonellaceae > 1-14-0-10-45-29. The sequence continues at coordinate 4,811 of JBDRNY010000035.1, forward strand.
TCATCTGAAATTGAAGCGTGTGCTTTTTTTCTTATTGCAAGAAATTTTTTTCTTAATGAATGCTTGTCCATAGGCAGATATGCACTAATAAATTAATAAAGAACATCAAAACAAAAGGTTTAAATATGTGATATCACATAATTATTTGAAGGTGAGATAATATGGGAAATATTACCCTTTCAGTGTCGGAGGATGTGCATAGGGATATGAAAAAGCACTCTGAAGTGCGGTGGAGTGAGGTTGCCAGGAAGGCCATTGTTGAAAGATTGGAAGTGCTTAAGCTTGCGGAAAAGTTGGCAAAAAAAAGCAAGCTTACAGAAAAAGATGTGTTGGAATTCAGCAGGAAGATAAAAAGGCTTGCAGGCAAAAGGTTTTATTCGTGAATATTATAATGGATTCAAATGTCCTTTTTTCGGCCCTTATCAAGAAATCTGCAACAAGAAGGATAATTTTGGAATTTGACGGTGAATTTCTGTTTCCGTCGTTTATATTTGAAGAGATGAAGAAGCACGAGGAAGAACTTGTCATGAAATCACATATGAAAGAAAAGGATTTTGACAAGCTTCTTGGACTAATTCTCAAAAAAGTAATTATTGTTCCAAAGGAAGCCTTCCTCAAGCACAGGAAAAAGGCATTGGATATTGTTGGCAAAATTGACCCAGATGATGCTGTTTTTATAGCCTGTGCACTGGAGTATCAGGACTGCATTATCTGGTCAGACGATAAAAAATTGAAGAAGATTACGCAGATAAAGGTGCTAAATACAAAAGAGATAATCCAGATTTTGGATAATTGAATTCAACCCATAATTCTGAATTCTTCTTCCCCGAATAGGTATTGCAATAGATACGTTGAGCCGATGCATAAAATTCTTCCTTTTTTTCCTGAAATGCTTTTTGCTTTTTTCAATGCATTATGCGGATTTTTTATTTTTTTAATAATTATTTTTTTATTTATTTTTAATTTTTTGAAACTATTGGAAAGTGAGTTGATGTTTTCTGCACGGGGGAAGGGGAGGGTGCAGAATATTGCAATATCAAAAAAAGGCAGGAGGGTTTGCAATACTGAAAGATAATTTTTGTCTTTCATTGCTGCAAATAAGAGGATGCGGGGGGAATTTGTTTTTTCGGAAAAATCTTTTTTCAAATCAGGGAGAAGGGCAGATGCGGCATGGGGGTTGTGGGCGCAGTCTATTATTGTTTTTGGGAAAGAGGATATTTTTTCCCAGCGGGCGGGCATGGTGGCGGAGGAGAGGGATTTTTTTATTATTGAATTTTTTATTCCAAGAATTTTTGCTGCAATAAATGCAAGGGAGGCATTTTTTTTCTGAAATGAGCCTGCTGCTTTTAATTTTCCGTTGTATCCTTTTTTTATTTCATAAAATTTGGAATGTTTTTGTTTTGCAATTTTTTTAATTTCTTTTTTTGCAATTCCTTCAGCTCCGCATATTACTGGAATGTTTGCGCGCATTATTCCTGCTTTTTCAAATGCTATTTTTTGAATGGAATTTCCGAGGTGGCGGGTGTGCTCAATTCCTATTGATGTGATGATGGAAAGAATGGGAGTGCATGCGTTTGTTGCATCAAGCCGCCCCCCCATTCCAACTTCCATTACAGCATAATTGCATTTCTTTTTTGAAAAATGGAGAAATGCCATTGCGCATAATGTTTCAAAAAAAGTGGGAATGTTATTTTTATTGAAATATTTGAATTTTTTTGCTACAATGTTAAATAATTCTGCAAATTCGCTTTTGTTTATCCATTTATTATTAATTTGGATTCTTTCGCAAAAGGAAAAAATTGAAGGGGAATAGAAAGCGCCGGTGCAAAAGCCGGCGGAGGAAAGTATTTTAGAAAGAAATTTTACTGTGGAGCCTTTGCCGTTTGTGCCTGAAATTAGAATGCATTTGAAATTGTTTTGCGGGTTGGAAAGGAGGGAGAGGAGCTTTGTTATTCTGGAAAGGCCTGGCTTTGAGCCGAATTTTGAAATTGCGCAAAGTTTTTTGCATGCGCTTTTGTAATTGAATTTTTTGGGCAAGAGAACACCTTTGATAATATCAAGAGGGAAAAATTGTCATTTGTTATTTTTCTTTTTTCGCAAATTGGCAGAAAACTTTTTTGCTAGTGAATTGTTTACCTTCCGTCCGAGGCGAAGCGCGTCTTTCTCACTCAATGTGCTCTTTGATTTGAATTCTTCAAGAAATTTCAGGTCTTTTGTCTTGCACATAACATCGCCGATAATATTATTCCTGGTGCTGGAGGCGGTAGGCAAGCACTGTGTTTGCAAGAAGGGAGGCAACAGTCATTGGCCCCACCCCTCCGGGGACGGGTGTTATGTAAGAGGCAACTTTTTTTGCAGATGTGAAATCCACGTCGCCGCAAATTTTTCCGTTATTTAACCTGTTGATTCCCACATCAACCACTACCGCGCCTTTTTTTATCATTTTTCCTGAAATTAAATTTGGCTTTCCGACTGCAACAAAAAGAAAGTCTGCCTGCTTTGTTATTGAGGAAAGGTTGGATGTTTTGGAATGGGCTGTTGTTATTGTTGCATTTTCCATAAGCAAAAGCTGGGCAAGGGGCTTGCCTACTGTGTTGGAGCGGCCTACAACAACGCAATGCTTTCCTGCAACATCAAGGGAGTATTCTGCAAGAAGGTGCATAATTCCTGCGGGAGTGGCTGGCTTGAGGCGGGGTTTTCCTGCTGCAAGGCGGCCGAGGTTTGAAGTGGTGAAGCCGTCAACATCTTTGAAAGAGTCTATTGATTCCTGTATGTCAAGGGTGTTGAGGTTTGGGGGGAGGGGGGTTTGTACAATTATTCCGTTTATGCTGTCATCATTGTTCAAGTCATGTATTTTCTCGATAATTTCATCCTGCTCAACATCATGCTCAAAATTTATTGTTTTGGATTTTATTCCGATTTTTTGGCATGCCTGCTCTTTTTTCTTTAAATAAATGCCTGAAGCAGAATCTTTTCCGATTCTTATTAATGCAAGGGAAGAGGGGGAGTCAAATTTTTGTATTTTTGCAGTAAGCTGCTTGAGCCATTTGGAAGCAACTTCTTTTCCGTCCAAAATTTTTGAAACCATACTAAACACAGGGGGTTTATTTGCATAAATCCGGATATACTGGAAATTGCGAGGCAAGCTTTTTTATTTCATCTTTCACTTTCTTTTTTATTTTCCCGTCTTTAGGGGAGCGGAGCACTTCGTCTATCCAGTGGGCAATTTTTTGCATTTCTTCTTCTTTCATTCCGCGGGTGGTAATTGCGGGGGTGCCTATGCGAAGTCCGGATGTTATGAAAGGGCTTTGGGGGTCGGAAGGTATGGTGTTTTTGTTTGTTGTTATGCCTGCTTCATCAAGAGCGTTTTGGGCTTCTTTTCCTGTCAATTCCCTTTTGCGCAAATCTATCAGCATCAAATGGTTGTCGGTTCCGCCGGTTATTAGATTGAATTTTAAATCTGAAAGTGCGGAAGCAAGGGCTTGCGCGTTTTTTATTATTTGGGAAGCGTAAATTTTGAAAGAGGGGGAAGATGCTTCTTTAAATGCTACGGCGCGGGCCATTATCTGGTTTTCAAAAGGCCCTCCCTGCAATCCGGGAAATACTGCCCTGTCAATTTGCTTTGCATATTTTTCTTTGCATAATATGAAAGCCCCGCGGGGGCCGCGCAATGTTTTGTGGGTGGTGGAAGAAATCACTTCTGCATATGGAACAGGGTCGGGGTGAAGTTTTGCTGCAATCAAGCCGGCTATATGGGCCATGTCAACAAGCAATTTTGCATTGCATTCATCTGCAATTTTCCTGAATTTTGAAAAATCTATTTGGCGGGGGTAGGCAGTATAGCCTGCTATTATTAATCTGGGCTTTTGATGGTCTGCAATTTCAGCTATTTTATTGTAATCAAGAAGATGGGTTTCTGGGTGGAGGGTGTAGGGAAGTATTTGGTAGTATTTGCCTGAAAAATTTACCTTAAGGCCGTGGGTAAGGTGCCCGCCTTCTGTAAGGGAAAGCCCCATAATTTTGTCCCCTGTTTCAAGCAATGCATAATATACTGCCATATTTGCAGAAGAGCCGGAATGGGACTGCACATTTGCATGCTGGGCGTTGAATAATTTTTTTGCCCTGTATATTGCAATCAGCTCGATTTCATCAACAAACTGGTTGCCCCCGTAATAGCGCTTGCCGGGGTAGCCTTCTGAATATTTGTTTGTTAAAATTCCTCCCGAAGCTGCCATTACATCCAAAGAAGCATAATTTTCAGATGGGATGAGCTCTAATCCTTCTTCCTGCCTTCTCCATTCTTTTTTGTATAAATTCCAAATTTCTGGGTCAAATTTTGAAAGCATAATTGCACCATTTTCTTTTTTCATATTTCAAACTTTTTTTTCATAAATTCCAGGTTTCGGCTGCCATTTCAACCGCAACATTTATTTTTTTCATAATTTCCATCCATTATTTCAAACTCTTTTTTCATAAATCTCCGCTGTCGGCTTTTCCACCGCACCTTTTCATTTTCTTTCTTTTTCCCCCCTATTTTTCGGAAACCGTGTTTTTCACAATTTCATTTGCTTTTCCGATATAGGTATGCGCATCAAACAATTTTTCAAGCTGCTTTTTTGAAAGCAGTTTTTTTACCTGCGCATCTTCGGAAAGAATTTCCTGGAGTGATTTTTTCTCGCTAAACGCTTTTTTTGCGCTTTCGCGCATAAGCTCGTGGGCTTCCTGCCTGTCCATCCCCTTCTTTGTTAATTCTATCATAATTCTTTCTGCAAGTATTGCGCCTTTTGTAAGCTGCAAATTTTTCTCAATATTTTCAGGGAAAAATTCGAGCGAGGAAATAATTGCCTGCATTTGCTTTAGCATAAAATCGCACAATATGAATGATTCGGGTATGATAAACCTCTCGTTTGCAGAATTTGTCAAATCCCTTTCATGCTCAAGGGAAATGTTTTCCATTGCAACTAAGAGGTGGGAGCGCATAATGCGGGCAAGAGAGCAAATTCTTTCGCATTTGTGGGGGTTGCGCTTGTGGGGCATTGTTGAGGAGCCAACTTGCTTTGCTGAAAATGACTCGGCAATTTCCAATATTTCATTCCTTGAAAGGTTGCGTATTTCTTTTGCAATTTGCTCAAGCGTGGAAGAAATAGTTGCAAGCGCGAAAATCATTTGTGCATGCCTTTCCCTTCCCACAACCTGGCAGGAAATGGGCGCGGGGGAAAGCGCAAGCTCGTTCATAATAATTTCCTGAAGTTTGAATGCATCATCCCCGAAAGTTGCCATAGTGCCTACAGCACCGCTCATTTTTCCTACAGAAATTTGCTTTATTGCATTGTCAAGCAGGGAAATGTGCCTTTTTACTGCATCATAATAGAGGGCGAATTTCATTCCATAAGTGGTTGGCACTGCATGCTGGCCATGGGTGCGCCCGACGCACACAACATTCTTTTTTTCCAATGCCAGCTTTCCTAAAATATCTTTTAATCCTACAAGGCGGGAGCGTATCAATCCCGCCCCATCGCGCATTACAAGCGCAAGCGCAGTGTCTTCAATATCATAGCTTGTTGCGCCAAAATGCACATATCCGCCAAATTTCGGGCATTGCTCGCTCAATGCTTTTACCATTGCCATTAGATCATGGTGTATTTCACTCTCGATTTCCAATACCCGGGAAAGGGAAACTTTTTCAGATGCTTTTTCAATTTCAGCTGCAGCTTCTTTTGGCATGTGCCCCAGCTTTGCATGGGCGTGGGCGAGCGCAATTTCCACCCTAATCCATGAGCGCAGGCGTGCCTCTTCATCAAAAAGAGCGTTCATTTCTGTCTTGTACCTTCCCTCAATAGGAGAAATTGCCATAAACATTACCCCTAATTTGATTTCTCAATTAATATATAAAAATAGGATGGGCAGCATTAAATCAGCCATACCCGCCCTGCCATTTTTTCTTTCCCTTCACTCCAAAGTAATATGCAAATGCTGCAACTGCCGCAAAAAATACGAAAGAGTAGAGGAAAAAGTTTCTGTCTCTTTCAGGCCAGGTTGCCACGCTTCCCAAAGAAGAGGAAAGCTCATATCCTAATGTGTCAAAAAATACGCCTACATCTGCTACCGGAGAGGTGGGCTCGCGCTTGGGCCTTTTTACAGGTATTTGTCTGAGTCCGTATTTTTCCTTAAAAACATCTTCTGTTGTTCCTACAAAATGGCATACATCTCCTGTGCATGACAAATCAACCAGCAATTCAACAGAGCCTGCTTCCAAAACATCGCTTTCATAGCACTCTTCATCAATACATATCATTGCCTTGCCTTCCCTTTCCCCTACAAAAACTTCTTTTCGGCCTTCAGCACCCTGCCCTTCGCCCGGCCCGGGTCCCTGCTGTATAATATGCACGGGCGGGGGGATGTAAATGCTGGTGTCGGCTGAGCGGAATCCGCTTTTTGAAACACTTATATAATATTTGAATCCTGATGGGGCGGCGGTTGTATATACCCCGCCTGAATTAGCAGTTCCGTAAAAAGAGGAGCCGAGCTCGTTGTACATTGAAATGGTTGCGCCTGATTCTGTTTCTATCCTCAAATTTTTGCTGTCATAAGACCAGGTAAATGATATTAGGGGCAGGACTATATCGCCGCCAGTGGTGGGTACAGAGGTTACCGGCGCTGTAACTGCAAACAAATAAAATGTGTTTGAAGAGGATATGGAATAGGGAAGCGCAAATTCATAATCAAATGTGCGCCCGTCAAACCCTTTTGCAGAAGAGGAAGGAACAATAAATAAATAGGATGAGCCGCGCTGCACTATTCCCTGCTTAAATGCCTGCGGATTTTCAGTGCCGTTTGCATACTGGCCTGCCAAATAAAGGGTGGGGAGGGAAAGGGCAGTGGTGCTTCCGGCAGAGTCAGTGTATATTGCAAAGCTGGTTGTTTCATTGAAAACATAAGAGCTTGATTCGGCGCCGGTTAATGAAAAATGGGAATCAAAAGCGCTTAGAGTGGGAACTGAATAATTCCCGCTAAAAGGGCTTGAATCATCGGAAATGAAGTAGTAATGGTATGTTTGGGTGAAATTCATAAGCCGGGTGGCGTCGGTGGTATTTCCAACAATATTTGAAGAAAGGGAAAATGTTGCGTTGCCTGCAGATGAGTTGGCAGAGCCGTAAAATGCATACCATCTGTCAGAATGCTGGGAAAACGAGGTAATTTGAATGGATGTTATGTTGCCTCCTTGCGCTGAAACTGTTCCGTTAGAGCCGTTTGCGTAGGCAAAAGCGCTGAGCAAAAGCAAAGCAATGATGCAAAATGCCTTCATCAAAACCTCCTACCTTTTCCTCCTTCTTTTATGCGCTCTTCCGCTTCTTCGTCTTGCGCCAAGCACTACATGCCCGCCCGGCTTTTCCCTGTGTATGAAAAGGTATGCTGCAACAAGCATTAGCAAAAGTGCGACAACAAACGAGAATATTTTAGCCCCTGTTTCCTGCGCATAATCTTTTGCAACAGCCGGAGTTATTGTATAATTTGAAAATATGCTTAATGGAGATGCTGGAGGGGTGGAAGTTTCGGATTTTATTTGCTTGTAAGAAATTGCATCAATGCTTTCAGTTACATATGGGTCAGAGCCGGAATAGATGTGGAACAAAGCCTCGGAGATATATCCTCCTTTTACAAGAAAGCCTGCATCTAATGGTATAAATACAACTTTTGTTTGCCCCGGGGCAAGAAGCTCCATTTTTGAAGAGCCCATTTTTCCGCCGTCAACTCCTGCCGCCGCGCGCACATAAGCATCCCATTCCCCTTTGTTTGTTATTTCAATTTCAAACCCTTTCGTATCCACAGCATATTTTACATCCCCGACCTCAAGCATTGTATTCGGGGTTGAGAGCTGCATTACTGCAAGAGGGTGCATTTTAGAATCTCCTGGAAAGCCTTCCCCAAGCACTGCATAAATCGGAATGCCTGTTTCTTTTTTTATTGATTCGATTGCCCCGCCTATTTCCGCATCTCCGTCAAGAACAATTCCCCTCTTTACCGTGCTTGTGCGTATCCATTCAATAAGCTCTTCGCTCGCCTCAGTTCTTCCGAGAAGGGCGATGGGGTATTCATTGGAAACCATTGATGCTTCAAATGTTTTTCCTGAAGCAAAAAGCGCCTGCTCTGGAGTGGAAATATCAGAATACATGGAAAGAATTTCCGCATTGTCAAGGTAGATGGAGCCGGTATTTATTATCTGCACTTTTTCCTTATTTTCATCAGAAAGAGAGTTTGCAATGCTTCCGTATACAATAACTTTTCCTTTTTTTCTTAAATTTGATGCAGCAGAATTAACATCCTGCTCTTCGGTGAAATAAAGGCCGGAATGCGTGAGGGCTGCGTAAGGGGCGGCTGAAACAGCTTCCGCGCCTTTGGTTTTTGTGACAATTATCGCATAATTTCCTGTGGCAGAAGAGGCAAAATAATCTTCAAGAGAATCGCTTCTCATCACATTTATGTTAATTTTTGGGAGCGCCTCAACATCTTCCCCCATTTCTTCATAAACAGGGTTTTCAGATTCGTAATATAAAATATTGTCTTCAGAGTTTGCAATAATATCAAGCCAGTATTGGCCGTGGGGGGAGGTTAGAATAAATGCATATGGGTAGCCGTTCTGGACAGCATATACTGCCCCGCCTATTACATCCCAATAATCCTGGGAATTGACAATTACCACAGTTTCTTTTTCAGTAAAATCCGCAACTCCTGCAAAAAGCATTCCCCCAAGCAGAAGCACAATGGAAATGAAAACAATATTTTTCATCAAATCACCCCGACCCCGACGCACCTATTGAAGCTCTCCATAGAAATAATAAGTTGTTGCAGAAGCGTCCCCTGCAGCATCTTCAGGCACTATAAGCTGGAAGTGCGCAGAATCCCCGTTATATGCAACCCCGCTGCTGTTGACCAATCCCACAAAAACAAAATCTTCTGAATCACCGTCGGTTGAATGCCTCAGCACAACCTGCTCCCACACAGAAGAGCCTGTGGAATTTCTGGTAAGTATTTTTGGATAGGTGTTTGCATAAACACGGTATTGGCCTATGCTAAATGCAGAATTTGCACTGTCTGTGCCCGTGTTTGGTGCAGAATCGCTTGCCCCTCCCAAAAATGAGAATGCAGAATCAACCTGTGAAAGGTTTGCAGAAGTGGCGTTTATTCCTGTGAAATTAACATTGCTGTCACGCGAAACATATATCTGGCCGGTTATATTGCTTGCATTCCAAAGCCTGAGAGTGCTGTTTCCGCCTGCAAGAGTAAGTGTGCCGGATATTGTTCCGTAAAATCCTTGCCAGTGAAGTGTTGAAGAGTTTATTGTCAAATTTACCCTGGTGATGTTGCCTCCCCATGCAGAAACCGTGCCTGCAGTCTGGTCTCCCAATGTGACAGGGGTGCCTGCAGAAATTGATGTACTGTTTATGCCTATTGGCAATGAAAATAAAAATCCGGAAAACAGGAAAAGAATTGCAAACAATGCACATATCACTCTCATCACAAACCACCTTTTATATAATTAAACAATTGATATATAATATAAAAACATATTGTGCCCCTTAATCAAATGAATCCGCCCCTCCCACATAGTATTTGTATATTAAAATGCCGCCTACAATTGCCACAGCAAAAAGGAAAAGGTAGACTGTAGGCACTTCCAAATCCCCGAGGTTTAGTGCGGCCCCGCCGATGTCTGATTCAATTTCAGACTGGCCCCTTGTTTCTTTTATCAAAATATCTGAGCGCTCCCCGCTTCTTATGAAATAGCTTGAATCTATCCCCTTGATGAATTTTTCCTCATCGCTTGAAAGAAGGTATTTTATTTTTACAACTGTTTTGCCGTCAATTTGGGAAAGGGGGATGCGCAAAACTATGGGCCTGTTGTTGATGTTAAATCCAAGTGTGCCTTCCGCCCATCCATTTCCTTCAAATTCAAGCAAGAAAGCTTTTTCATTTCCGGAGTAAGATACTCCTGTAAGGCGCACTTCAGAAGTGTCATTGTAAAATGATGTTGGTATGTTGGTAAATGTTATTGCATCTATATTGTCCATAAGCGCGGTGTCTTCCCCATATCTTATTGTAATTACTGCCTGGGGAATAAAGTTTCCGGAAATTGCCCTTGATGCGTCGAGGGGTATGGAAAGGGTGGTGGCAGTACTGCCGTCTATAAGAATTTGGGAAGATTGGGCAGAGCCGATTCCTTCAATAGACGCGCCTGCGCTCACTGCAATAAAATCCCCGTGGTTTGCAATCCTTAATTCAAATATTTTGGAAGGCACATTATATGAAATATTAATCACTTCAAGCGAAAGCTGGGGGGAGGGAAGGGGAATTATCATAAGAGGGAGGGCCTGGGAATTGCCCCTGTAGCCTTCCCCGAATTTTACAAAAAATGCAATAGACGGCTTTTCAGCCCTTAGCTTGTTTACTCCGTCCACAATGTCAGCATCCCCTGCAAATATAATCCCGGTTGTTATTTTGGTTTCATCTATAAATTCAGGGAGGGAAGGGGGATAGTCTGAGCGGCCTACAAGTATGAGGGGGTAGTCTTTGTCTACCATTGATTTTTCAAACACATAGCCTGAAACAAACATTGCCTGCCTTGTTGGAGTTATTTTAAGAAACTCTTTTACTATTTCAAGGTTGTTTGAATACCTGCTGCCAGTGTCTATTACCCTTTTTTGGGGAAGAAGCTCCAAATATTCTGCTGGTATTTGGTGGGCGACAGGGCCGTATATTATAACTTGGGAATATCCGCGCGAGGAAATTTCTGAAACAGCTGCCTGGCTTTGGGCAGGGTTTTCTATGAAAAATATCGGGGCGCCGGTTACTGCGGCATAAGAAGAAACTGAAAGCGCATCCTGCCCGTATTGGCTTCCCACTATTATTGCCTGTTGGTTGTCCATATTGTCTGCAATCCAATATTGCGGGTTGACAGAATCCACTATGGTAAGGTGCTTGGCGCCCGAATCTTTCAAAAGCGCTGCCATGTTTGGAAGCACGGTTTTGTTTCCTTCTATATATATTATAGGCACGTCCTTGTCAACAGTATAATATTTTGAAATAAACACTGATTGGTTCGGGGTGAGGGCAAATATATAAGTGTAATTATGATAAGATGCAAAAACTGCGCAGGAAACAATATCCTCGTAATTTTGGGAGTTGAGAATTACTATTGTTGGAAAAACCATGCTGGCAAATGCAAGCAAAAATACAAGCAAAACAAAAATTTTTTCCCTCAAACCCATCAATACACCCGGCATTATCGACAAATATATGAAAAAGCAATCAAGCCAATCTTTATATTAGTGCACGCAAACTGTTTTTCATGAAGATTGCGTTTTTCACAGATACATACTACCCAGCTATGGACGGAGTTGTGCGCTCGGTTAATAGCTATAAAATTGAGCTTGAAAAGAGGGGGCATGAAGTGAAAGTGTTTGCGCCTGCGCCTGCAGCAAGGGAAGAGAGGAGGAAAGGGGTGGTTTATGCAGATTCTATTTCATTCTGGAGCTATGCGCAATACAGGATTCCGATAAATACTTCAAAATGTGTTGCAGAAGCGGTTAAATTCAAGCCGGATATTGTGCATTCCCATGCAATGGTATTGATGGCTCTTGCTGCAAAAAAAGCCGCAAAAAAATGCAATGCCCCGCTTGTGGGAACTTATCACACCCTTTTGCCTAAAGCAGGGCATTACCTGTCAAATATTGAGGGAATTCAATTATGGTTTGAAAATATTTGCTGGAAATATTTGAGATGGCTTTATGGAAGCTTTGATTTGGTTTTTGCGCCAAGTGAATTTATGCAAAAAAGAATTGCAAAGCATGGCATAAAATCTGAAGTGATGGCAAGCCCGCTGGATGTGAAAAAATTTTCCCCCGGAAAAATAAATTCAGAAGTAAGGGAGTGGATTGGGGAGAAGGAGGGGGCTGTGCTTTTTTTCGGAAGGGTGGCGAAGGAGAAAAATATTGATTTTCTTATTGATATGGTAAAAACAAAAACATGGCAGAATTGGAAGGCAAAATTGATTATTGCCGGGGAAGGGCCTTATAGGGGAAAATTAATGGAAAGGGTTGAAAAAGAGAAATTGGGGGAGTTTGTAAAATTTGCAGGGAAGATAGATGAAAAACTGGTTCCTTCATTTTACCGCGCCGCGCTTTGCACAATATTTCCCTCGGAATTTGAAACACAAGGGCTTACTGCATTGGAATCAATGGCATGCGGCACCCCGGTTGTTGCATTAAGAGGCACTGCATTGGCAGAAGTGGTGGTGCCGGGAAAGAGCGGGGCGCTTTGCGAAAAAGATGCGCAAAATGCAGTTTATGCAATGCAAAATGCAATCAAAAACAGGAAAAAATTGGGAAAGAGGGGAAGGGAAATTGCATTGAAATATTCTGCTGAAAAATGCACAGATAAATTATTGGAATATTATAAGAGGGAAATTGGAAAGAGATGATTACCCTTCTGCACAATTATCCCACATAAAATCAAAATATTTTCTATTTTGGTACGGTTCCTAAAGTTGCCTCATAGGATGGTTCAACTAAAATGAATCGGAATTTTGCCATTTAATCCCTCGCATGGAATATATTTTTGAATCCGGGTGTCCATTCATCTGTTTTCATAACTACTGATTCAACATTTCTAATTACATGTGGAAATTTCATCTTTATTTCATCAATAATCTCTGAATATTCGTGGTAATCTGATACCACAAGCTCAGGCTCTATGTTCCAAATATTTCTAATAAAATAATGCATATTTGGATATGATGAGATGTAGTTTAGAAGTTCTTTTTCATCTTTTTGAGTATATCTATCGATATGAATTATTGCTTTGTATAATTCAAGTCCAAGCGCATCTAAATTGATTCCAATTCGATACTGAATTATTATCCCAAGGTCTTGCATACGTTTTATTCTATTACTTACGGTCTGAGGCGTCGTTTTAGTCTTTTTTGCAAGCTCAACTATGGGTATCCTTGCATTATTTACAATTATATCCAGTATTGCAAGGTCAAGTTCCGTCATCTTATTATTCTCTATTTTCCCCCCGAACATAGTTGGTTTCTGGATTTTGTTTGTGAAATACATTTTTTCATATTGTTTTACATCAACAATTACGTCTCCAAATCGCTTTACTATTATGTGTCCAAATTCCGAGACTAGTTTGTTCTTTAAATTGTAATAGTCCTGGTCGCTCTTTGAATAAAACCCACAAATGAAGTCCCAAGTTCCATCGCATTCTCCCATCCAGTAAACAAACCCCGAATTTCTAAGGAATTTGAATATCTTTTGTTTTTCACTAGGGACATTTCTTAGTTGCAAATATAGTTTGTAAATCTTGTATCCCATTTTGTGCGGATTAATCGCAGTGTTAAAACTTGTAATGACCTTCTCCTCGACCAAGCGTTTTATTCTATAATCAATACTCTGCCTTGATTTTTTTGTTAATTTTGCAAGTTTGTTTGAGTGGATTCTACAATTCTTATCAAGCTGTGCTAAAATGATTCTATCTGTTTTATCAAGCTTTATTTTCTGAATATTGACCATATTATTAGCTATTTATCTAATATTTCTTAAAAAGCTTTGCTTTTTGCTCACTTTCTTGTAGATTATTTAATATATATGTAAATACACTATTAATAACAGTAAAGATGTTTAATTAGGTGAAAATATGGAAAAAAAATCAGATATTGAATATCTAGCCAATTTACTGCCTGCAAGATTCGCAGGTTCAAAGAGAATGCCAAAAGGTTGGGTTAACGGAGTAGATGGTTGGTATATAGAAGACCAAAGTTCCGGTGGGCTCAGAACACTTGATATAGAGCATGTTCCAGAGAAAATAGTAAAAATGCATAATGATCCAAATTCCGACAAGTCAATTTCAAGTGTGTATTTTGGAAAAATTTGTATTCACAAATGCCCGTCTTGCTTTAATGATGAGATTGATGTATATGGAAAGCAAAACAAGATATTGGATTTAGCTCAAACTCTGCAACTTGTAGATGATGCTCAAGTTGTCTCAAAAGAAAAATTTGAAAGCGTCAAATTCTTGGGTCCAGGGGAGCTTTTGATGAATCCTGATTTATTCAAAATAATTGGCGAATACTCAAAACGGGGGATAAAACTACTGATATTTACAAAAGGAGCTTTACTGGGAAATGATGCACTTGCAAAAAAATTCCAAGGACATAATGGAATCAATACTGCAAAAGAATTAGTTGATAGGTTAGCTGCATGCGAAAATGTTCGTCTATTAATGTCTTTTCAATCATTTAATCATGATCTTCAAGACAGTTTAGTTTCATCAACTATCTCTGGGCATAAGCTAGGGCTGGAGAATTATTCTAAAGTTCGAGATGTTGCGCTTGTAAATATTTACAATTCCAATTTTTTTGAAAAGAATGGGGCTACTCAGAGAATTGGGATAATCAATGCACCGATAGTTGAGAAAAACATCGGAGAATCCTTTGATATTTACAAATTTTTTGTTGAACGTGGTTTTCCGGTGGTCAGTACTCCGACTATGGTTAGTGGGAAGGGTTTGAATGAGCTTGAAAAACAAAAATGTTTGGTGGGATGGGATAGCGAGCTAGTTGAGCTATATTCTGGTATTTATGTATACAATTTTGAGAAAAAGATTCAAACAATTGAGCAAATTCAAGCGGAGGGAATCGCATCTTATGCTGGAGCAAAACCCTGCAACCAGGTAGTATATGGCCTATATATTCGGGCAAATGGAGATGTTCAAATGTGCCCCGGAAGACGAAAAAATGTTATTTGGGGAAATGCGCACAATGAGAAATTGAGGGATATTTGGGAAAATTCCAAAAACAGGAAGATTGGTCTTGTTGAGAGAAATCGAATCAACAATTATTGCCCTGCAAAAGACGGTAGCTCATTTTATAATGGGTTTTACAAAAAAGTGCTAAAAAATGTTGAAGCTTTTGTAGGAACCCACAAAGATATCATTCAGAATGCAGGAAAAAAGAGGTTTGGGGGAGAAAAGAAATTAAGACTGCAAACTCTCTAACCTAAATCTGAAAAAAATGGTCTGAAAACAGCCATAGAAACGCTTAGATAGTATACTTTCAAGTAGTATACTTTGGAGTATACTGCAAAGAGTGCCAAAGGCGAATCTGCCTTGCAGTAGGTATTCTGAAAAAGCTTATAGATACACCCTTTATGAAGGGATGAAAAGGCATAGTTTTATGCCTTTATGAAGGGATGATTATTCTTCCGTACAATTATCCCACATAAACTGGAAAAAGAAAAAGAGTTGGATTTGGATATTTATAATGTGGGTTGCAGGAAAAATTAGAGCTTTGCAAGCTTTTCAAGAAGGGTTTTGTCTTTTTTGAGGTTCTTTTCTACAATAGCGCTTACCTCCTTGTCTTTTGCATAGACTATGTTGCGTGTCTTCTTTTTTGCTTTTCTTTTTTTTGGCATTCTCATACCCCAACATATATTTCAATTCTGTATTTA
>JBDRNY010000036.1:0-8872 GCA_043810635.1 Microcaldota archaeon
CAAAGCTCATGCTAATCACCTTTGGACCAGATGATGATGCTCTGCAGGGCTGAATCTTGGTCGCATCTTATTTTACGAGGGAAAGAAGCAAAAATCTATTGGTTCAGAGATAAAACGCAACGCCCTAATATATTAGAAAGAATAGTTTAGTATTTAAGCTTTAACCGATTATGAAAAATGGGGGGTGTATATGCGCCGTTTTAACATAACTATCGGGCAGTGCATGACAACCAATGTGCACACTCTTGATGTAAAAAAGTTTGTTTCTGATGCAGCAAAAATGCTGAGGGAGAAAAAAGTCGGCTCAATTATAATAATTGAAGGAAAAGACGCTATCGGCATAATAACCGAGCGCGACATTGTTTACAAAGTGGTTGCAGAAGGAAAAGATGCAAAAAAAATTCCTTTAAAGGGTATAATGTCCAAGCCTCTCAAAACCCTTAAGGCAGAGCAGACTGTGCATGAGGCGGCTTTGGCAATGAGACAAAGCAATATAAAGCGCCTTCCGGTGCTTGACAAAAAAGGAAAGCTTGTCGGCATAATAACCGAAAGCGACCTTATGAGCGTCTACCCCGGAATTATAGACATAATGACAGAAAGCCCGCACATGCGAAATGATAAGGACTGATTATTTATTTCTCATGCTGAGAAGGGCAACCGCTTTTTTCCCTTTTGCAAGCTTTGGATTGGCTTTGCCCACGCTTTCCAAAAACCAGCCAACCAGCCTTTCATTTGAAGTGCCCCAAAGGGTGCATTTTGCAACAATTCCATGCACCTGCGCCCTGGATATTTTCACTTTCTTTTCAATATCAAAAACATCAGTATTATTTATGCATTTCACATAGCTTTCAATTGCCATAAAAAGCGGAATAAGGCAAAACATCCTCACTTTAAGGGCATTCTGCGGCAAAGAAATTATGTAATGCATGCCCGAATACAAATATTCAAGCGCATTTTCAATTTCCTCATTCAGCACTTTCATTGCAAGCTTTCTGTTTTCCTTTTTGCACAATGTATCATAATCCAGCCTGTATTTTTCCATTATTTTCCTCGGCCAGAAATACCTTCTTGAAGGAATATCCGACGCAACATCCCTTAATATATTCACTTTCTGCAACGCAAGCCCGAATTTTTTTGCATAAATATGCAATTCTTTTTTTGTTTTCAGGGTAATTACTTTGTTGTGATAAAGCAAGTCATTAAACAAATATCCCACAACACCCGCAACATAATAGCTGTACCTGTCCTGGTCTTTGAATGTATCTATCCTCTTCCTCTGGAATTCATACATCCCTTCAGCCATCACCTTTCCCCATTTCAATATGCTCCCCCTAACTTCTTCGGGCATGGAATAATACACTTTTGCAACAGCATCCAAATTTTCCAAAAGCCCTTTTTCATAGGTATAATTTATTTTTTCAAGCAAATTCAGCTTGCAAAGATGCACTTCATCAACATCAATTTTTTTCTGGGAAAGTATGTAAATAAAATTTTCAAACATCTCTTTTTTCACTTCCTTCTCCGCACTCGAATCCTCTATGGTGTCAATTACCCGGTATATAAGGTATGATACCATCATCTGCTCTGACAGCGGCTTTGGAAGCACTTTTATTGCAAGCGCAAAGCTTCTTGAAACATCTGGCAACATTTTCCAGCATGCTTTTATGTATTTTACCATTTTTCTCCCTTATCCTGACTGTCTGCCCTGCCCCTACATTGCAGAGGATATTTAAAGGGTTTATGTTTGTTTTTAATTGCAAAGGTGTTTGATTGAAGGAAAAGGTTTTATTTAAGATAGAGAGCAGCGAATTTTCAAATTCAGACATTTCATTTATTGCAGAAAAGCTTGGAAGATATATATGGGAATTAAACAAGGTCGTGGAAGAAGATGACTGGTCCCACCCGGCGGCATCCCTTCTTCTCCCCCTTGAAAAAAAATATTTCAAGCACTGTCTTTCCATGACCCGCCGCATTCCAAAGCCCGCGCTTGTAATAGTTGTGGGCATAGGCGGCTCAAACCTGGGCGCATCGGCGGTTTCCGAAGCAATACTCGGCAAATATCACAATATTTCAGGCAGGCGCCCCCAAATATTGTTTGCAGAAAATGTTGACCCCTCCTCCCTTGACAGCATAATAAAAATCGCAAAAATCCATTTGAAAAAAAGAAGGCATATTGCAATAAACCTAGTATCCAAATCCGGCAAAACCCTTGAAACAATGGCAAATTTTGACATTTTATATTCCAAGCTGAAAAAACTGGGGAAGAAAAAAGTGCATGTAATTGCAACAGGGAACGAATTTTCAGAATTTGAAAAAACAGCTTCAAGGCAGGGAATAAATTTTCTCCAAATTCCCCATTCTGTGGGGGGAAGATATTCCATATTTTCAAATGCAGGTTTGTTTCCCCTCGCCCTTGCAAAAATAAACATTCCCGCCCTCCTTTCAGGGGCAAAACTTGCGCTAAAGCATTCCCTTTCTTCAAATATTTCAAAAAACCCGGCCGCCCTCATGGCTTCCTTCCTCTTCCTCCACCAAAAAGCGGGGAGAAAAATGCATTTCAATTTCATGTTTTCAGACAATTTGCACGCGCTGGGGTTATGGCACCGCCAATTGCTTGCAGAAAGCGTTGGAAAGAAAGGGAAGGGAATCACCCCCGACGTTGCAATAGGCACAACAGACCTGCATTCAATGGCCCAATTATTTCTGGGGGGGCCTGAAGACAAAACATTCAGGTTTGTAAGCATAGAAAATTTTGGAAAAGATTTTACTGTTTCTTCAAACGGAATAGCCCCCCGCCTCGTGCCCGAGGCAAGGGAAAGGAAAATTTCAAAATTAATGCATTCAGTATGCAACGGCGTGAAAAAAACATTTAAAATGCATTCCATACCCTTCGCTTCTTTCGAGCTTCCCTCTTTAAACGAGGAAAGCATCGGCTATTTGATGCAGATGGAAATGATGGAAACAATGTTTCTTGCAAAATTGATGGGCGTAAATGCATTTAACCAGCCTGAAGTGGAAAAATACAAAAAAGAGGCAAAAAAACTGCTTGAGAAAAAATGATTTTTTTGCCTGACTTACCCATTTGGGCAAGCTGAAAGCTAAGAACTTGCTTGAGAAAAATTAGCCTAAAAATTCCCCTATCTCTTCATCATTTCTTCTGCCTGTAATTAATACCGCCCCCGCCAGCGCCGGATTTTCAATTTTGCTTTTGCTTATTTTCATATTTCTCACAGGGGCAATTGCCGATTCTTTAAATCCGTCCATCATCCATTTCCTGTATTTCCCGCAATACGCTTTCCCAACTCCTCCTGAAACAACAAATTCCCCCGGGTTTAGCGCATTTGCAATATTCCCTATTCCTATTCCAAAATAATATGCCGCCTCCCTGCTTACCCTTTTTGCAAGCGCATTTTGTGAATTTAATATTTGTTTTGCGCTTTCTTCATTATACATTGAAGAGCGCAAGCTCCCCCTCCCTCTAATTATCCTGTTAAATGTATTTTCAATTCCCTTTCCCCCGCATATTTTTTCCCACTCAACCGCATTTGCCTTCCCTCTTATTTGCGAAAAAACCATTTTCATATGTCCAAACTCTCCCGCGCAATTTTCCTTTCCCCTCACTAATTTTCCATTAACAACAATAGCCCCCCCAATTCCAGTGCCGGGGGCAACCATAACAAACCCATCACTCCTCTTTCCGCCCCTTTCTTTCCATTCTGCCAATGCCGCGCATTTTACATCATTTTCAGCAAAAACAGGAATTTTCAATTTTCTTTTCAACCTTCCCTCAATATCCAAATTTTTTATATTAGGCAAATTAGGCAATTCAATTATTCTCCCTTCTTTCACATACCCCGGCAAAGCCACCCCGAGTTTTTTCGCCCCATTTTCTTCTGCAATTTGCGCAATAATTTTTGCAATCCCCGCATTATCCAAATTTCCAGGGGTATCTCTCCCTCTTTTTTCTTCAATCCTCCCTTTTTCAAAAACAGCCCACTCTATCTTGCTGGCTCCAACATCTATGCCAACAATTTTCCTCTCCTTTTTATTTTCAATTTTATTCAGCATCTAACTCATCTTCCATCCACCTTATTTATACTTTTGCCCCTCGCACCATCCCCGTTTTATGCTTATTTTCCCGCCCGCAAGTTTTATAAACTCCAAAAACAACATTTAATGCAATAGCCAGAAGTTACTTCTTCTAGGAGTTTCTTTTAGGTTATTACAAAGAAGAAATAAAGGAGGAAATAAATATGGATAAAGATAGAAATGATAGAGGAAATGATAGAGGAAATTACGGAGACAGGCCGATGTATGATGCGCTCTGCTCCGAATGTAAAAAGGAATGCCAAGTTCCTTTCAAGCCTGCTGATGGCAGGCCTGTGTATTGCAGAGACTGCTACTCAAAAAGAAAACGATATTAAGTTTTCTAGCAATTCTGTTTACATCTGCAAGGCCGGCTTTTGCCGGCTTATTTTTTTTATTTTTAATGCAATTTAGCTTATTTTTATAGAATTATATATGGGTGAGAATATGGGAACAAAAGGTGCTGAAATAGTTGCTTTGGAAACAAAAGAGCTTATCTCCCTTCTCAACAAAGCTCTTGCGGACGAGTGGCTTGCCTATTACCAGTATTGGATAGGCGCAAAAATTGTAAAAGGAAAGATGAGGGGCGCAGTTGTTTCTGAATTGGAAGAGCATGCAAATGACGAGCTGAAGCATGCAAACATGCTTGTTAACAGAATACTTGTGCTCGGCGGCAAGCCCATAACAAATCCGAAAGATTGGAGCGCATTAAGCAATTGCGGATATGACGAGCCAACAAACCCCGAAGTAAGTGCAATTTTAAAGCAAAATATAAAGGGCGAGCAGTGCGCAATAGCAGTATACCAGAAATTGGCAGAAACCACAAAAGGCAAAGACCACATCACATACCACATGGCCGTGGAAATATTAGAAGACGAAGTCGAGCATGAGGAAGACCTCCAGTCTCTTCTGGAAGATATTGAAAAATCCTGATTTTTTTACTTTATTTTTTTCCTAAGCACGATCCTTGTCCCTGCTTCGGCAATATCCCCTGCTTTTATCACAAGCCTTTTTCTTCCGGGCATCCACCTATTCACAGTTATTGAGAGAATATGGTTTGTTTTCTTGTTTCTTTGTATGCTTTCCACAACCCCGACTTTTTTCCCCCTGTTGTCAAGCACCTTTTTTCCGATATATTCTGTAAACGGCACTATCTCGAGCATCACTCCATATCTTGTAATGCTCTTTATGTACCCTTTTCCGATATAACCCCCCAAAAATTTTCCTTTCTGCACCCTGATTCCCTCTATTGACAGCTTTTTCGGGTGAAGGTGGATATCCATAACATTTCCCACCACTTTTCCGTTTTTTGCAATCACCCTAGAGCCCATTACCGACTTTATATTAAGCGTCTTGCCCATTTGAATGCTTTTGTGCTTTATTCTTACCATTTTCCCACCCCAAAATTCTTTACCAACCCTCTACAATCAATTCTACAACCAACACATGCATCACAAACCCGCCGACAACAAACAGCCAAATCAAATTCCACAGCATGGAATCAAGAAATGAATCTATCTTGCTCCATATCGAGTCTTTTGGCAGGCCCTTGAGGCATTTTGAAATCAAATTAAACACAAACCCTGTTCCGAGTATTGCGCAAAATACAATCGTATAAAGAATATGCAATCCTGCGGCAAGATACATCATATTTGCATCATCAAATCTCCAAGATTCCACTGTCAAATATTCATAAGCAATTCCGCCAAACATTATGAGCACAACAAAAAACAGCACAAAGCAGATAATTATGTTAAACCAGCTTCCTTTTGTTTCCATTTTCCCTTTTTCCTTTGCTTTTTCCCCCCCTTCTTTTTTCTGCATCAGCTTTGCCCTCATCTCCCTCTCTTTTTTCTGCATCAGCTTCGCCTTCCCTACTTTTGCCATACTCCTCCTACCTTGCCAACCCATAAAAGTTTTTTGGTTCTCTTATTCCATATGCCGATACTTCATATGGATGTTGCTTCGCCCATCCCGTGCGCCTCAATAATGCTAATTTCCTTATTCCTCTTTTTCGCCCTTCGGAAGGCTTAACAACATGCTTTTATGCTGGCGGTTTATTCCATATCCTACAAATTGCTGCTAAGGAAATACTAAATCAATCTTTTGCACCGGAAACCCAGTATTTCATTGTATCAATATCCATAATAGCAAGATTTTTTCCATATCCCGCCCCGCAATCCATCATAACCAGATTTTGAATTATCAGTGGCTTATCCGCATCTTTTTGCACCTTCTGGACCGGGGTGTGCCCCACAAAAACAAGTTCCCAAGAGCCTATCTTGTTGCCATCCACAGCATAATCGATTATATTTCGCCCCCAAATCAAATTCTCCTCTTTCTCCTCCGACGGATGCTTTTTCGGATTAAAGCTTGCATGCACAAAAACCATATTGTCCTGCTCATAATACAGTTTTGCCGACCCAAAATATTCCCTGTGCGTGGAGGGATTTTTTTTGGTTTAAAGTCTGGAAGATAAGATTCAAGGGTTTCATATCCTCCCTGCTTAAGCCATCTATCAGGAGATTTTCCATACTCCATATATTCATAAAACCATTTGTCATGGTTTCCCAAAAGCACAATTTTATTTGGGATTTTTACAAGCTCCTCAACAACCTGCTTGCTATTCTTCCCTCTATCCACAACATCTCCAAGAATAATCAGCTTGTCTTTGTATTTGTCAAAATGGGATTTTTTGAGCACATCTTTCAATGCCGCATATCTGCCGTGAACGTCCCCTACAACAAGAGTTCTTTGTTTTTGTTCCATATCCATCTACTGGAAATAAGAAAGACAGTTTTATTGCAGTCCTCCAAAATGCTGCAGTCTGCTTAAGCGTCCTGCAACCTAGCAAACCACGGGGCAAAAACAAAGCAAGAAAGTTGCAAAACATTCGTGGTTTGCTATAGTCAGTCCGTCCGTTGAAGGCCTTTTTTACACTCAATGCCAACAAATGGTCAAAAAAGGCCCTTGACGCCCAAAAAACATTTTAGCACAAGAAACTTTTTTGAATCAGTCCGTCCGTCTATCATCATTGCCCTAAGGCTCAGAGATCACACTCTTTCATCACGTAAGAAATATCATGCCTCTTCAACCTTATTATGCTTGCTAATTGCCTTTTCTTTTGAACCCGAGGGCCTTTTCTTTTCGCGAAAAGAAAAGGGGCTCTCACACTCTTTCATCACGTAAGAAATATCATGCCTCTTCAACCTTATTATGCTTGCTAATTGCCTCTTAACTCGGGCGAATGCTTTTTAAATACCGTCTTGATTTGTTTTATTGAGCTGGAAGAATGGGGAAATCAAAAAAGGGAGGCTCTAAAAATCATACCAGGTCGAGAGCCAAGAAGGGGATATTCGGAAATGCGGTAATGTACGTGCTCTCGGATATCAGAAAAAAAGAAGACGAGCTTAGGGATATTCATATGGAAAGAATTCCCAGTGAAATTAAACTGGGCGAGCTTATTCCGAGGGAAGAGAAAGAAACCCATGAAATTGAATACCGCCCCCTGCCAAAAAAAGCAAAAAAGCCGGAGCCAAAGCAGGAAGAAGCATGGTTGCTCCTTTCTTCAGGCGTAAAAAAAGATTCTCATGCAGTGTATGTGCAAAAGCCCTCGCTTAAGAAAATGCCTAAATTGGAAAAATTCTCTTCAGATGATTCTATTTTCGCACCCAGGCCAAAAAATGTTTATAACGGCATTTCCATAATCCAAAAAAAACAAAAACCTTCCAAAAAGCAAAAGCAAGCAGGATTC
Organism: Microcaldota archaeon; assembly: GCA_043810635.1. Lineage (GTDB taxonomy): Archaea > Micrarchaeota > Micrarchaeia > Anstonellales > Anstonellaceae > 1-14-0-10-45-29. Next base: position 7,841 of record JBDRNY010000036.1, read on the forward strand.
ATGCCTTCATTATTCGCACCCATGAAAAAACAAAAACCTTCCAAAAAGCAAAAGCATACAGAATTCCTGCCCTCACTTTTCGGGGAAATGAAAAAGCATAAAAAAGCAAAAAAGCAAGAGCCAGCAGAATTCATGCCCTCACTTTTTGCACCCGCAAAAAAGCATAAAAAATCAAAGAAGCAAAAGCATGCAGAATTCATGCCTTCGCTTTTCGGGGAAATGAAAAAGCATAAAAAAGCAAAAAAGCAAAAACCGATCGAATTGATACCTCCGCTTTTCGCGCCGATGAAAAAGAAAAAAGCTTCCAAAAAGCATGACGAATTTATACCCTCACTTTTCGGGGAAATGAAAAAGCATAAAAAAGCAAAAAAGCCGGAAATTCATATTCCAGAAAAAGCGGAGGAGCCTCCTCCCCCCAAGCCAAAATATGTTTCAATGCCCCCTGTGCATGCTCAGGGCGGGGGATTTTTATTGATTAAAAAAAGGCCTTTTGTGCAAACGCTCACCCTTCCCATACTAAAAACAGAAGTGCCCAAGCCAACCATAACCCATGCGCCAAAGCCTGAAGAAGTGAAAGAGCCGGAATACGAGCCAGAGGAGCCGATATTTAAGCCAGTTTCAAAGCAAATGCAGCAAAATACAAGCTACCAAATTTCAAAAGGAATTTTCTCCCCCTCCCCCCACTCTTCCACATCATATTTCACCCAGATTATAAGGAAAAAGAAAAAGCCGCTCCTCCCTTCACTGCCTGTTCAAAAGAAAGCTCCTGCAGAACTGAAAACCCCTGTTGGCTTCAGCCTGCCTGAAGTAAAGAATTATGCAATAGACACTGGAATGTTTTCTTCCAAGCCTTCCGCTTCTTCCAAGCATTTTGACATAATACAAAAGAAGAAGATAAAGCGCTCCCCTCCAAAGCCAGTGTACCCCCCAGTTTCAAAGCAAATGCAGCAAAATACAAGCTACCAAATTTCAAAAGGAATTTTCTCCCCCTCCCCCCACTCTTCCACATCATATTTCACCCAGATTATAAGG
>JBDRNY010000037.1:0-9978 GCA_043810635.1 Microcaldota archaeon
GGATGCGCTGGGTTAGGGGCTGCAATGTATGCAGGAAGGTTTGGGCTGAAAACTGTTGCTTTGGGGGAATTGCCCGGAGGAACTATTACTCAAACACATATTGTGGAAAATTATCCCGGATTTAAGTCTATTACAGGATTGGAATTGGGAAATAAATTGCTTGAGCATGCAAAAGCCTATGATGTACCTGTAAAAATGGAAAAAGTTGTTGGAGTGAAGAAAAAGGAGGATGGATTGTTTGAGGTGAAGAGTGATGCGGGCGAGTATATTGGCAAGAGTATTATATTTGCAACAGGTGCAGAATGGAAAAAAATTGGCTTGCCCGGGGAAAAAGAGTTTGCAAACAAGGGAGTGCATTATTGTGCATTATGTGACGGGGCATTTTACAAGGGAAAGAAAATTGCTGTAATTGGAAGCGGGGATTCGGCTGTAAAAGAAAGTTTGCTGTTGAGTGAGTATGGAAGCAATGTGTATATACTTGTTAGGGGGGAGAGGTTGAAAGGGGAGCCGATTAATAACAAAAGAGTGGGGGAGAATAAGAAAATTGAAATATTTACTAAAGTGGAGGCAAAAGAATTTTTGGGAAAAGAGAAATTGGAAAAAATTAAATTGAGCAGGGCAATTAAACCGAGAGATGCGGGCGAGGAAAGTGATGAATTAGAAGTGGATGCAGTATTTGTATTGATTGGCCATAATGCAAGAAGTGAATTGGCTAAAGAATTGGGAGTGGAATTGAATAAAAGAGGGGAAATTAAGATTGACAAAATGTCAAAAACAAATGTTGAGGGAGTGTTTGCTGCGGGAGATGTTTGCGATACCGGGTTTAAGCAGGCAATTGTAGGAGTGAGTGAGGGAGTGAGTGCTGTATATAGTGCAAATGAATATTTGAAGAAAAAAGGCTAATAGCTTCTTTTCCGGCCGGAAGAGAAAGTTTTTTCATCTCCTGCTCGGAGTCATTAAGGGGAGGAAAGTTTTTTCATTCTCCTGCTTTGAATCATTAAATATAGTGTAGGGGTCAACAGACAGCTTTAATCCAACAGTGCCATTAAAGGCATTGACTCTGGAATCTTTTGCAGAGAACCCGCCAAATAGGCCTACATCAAGATTGAAAGTAAGCGGAGTGTTGCTGATATGGCGGGTAAATTCATAGCTTGCTATTGTATTGAAGGATACTACACCTGCCTTAAATCCTTGAGGGCCGCTAATGCCCAGAGGAGAACGATATGCAACCCTGCCGCTAAAACTAAGGTTTGCTGGCTTAATTTGGTTTAAGTATATAACATTCTGATTTTCTGGATACCCCAGGGAAGACCATTTGACACTCAGGCTTGTTTCCTTGTGGCCTATTCCGTCGGGGAGGCCGCCGCCCTTTATAGCAAGCTTTGTAAAAAGATTTTCTGAGAAATTGCAGAGAAATGCTATGTATGGATTTAAATTTGGGAAATATCCGGTTTTCCAATGAGGGGCATGGGTGTAGAATGTGTCGCTGTCTTTTAATGCAGCATCTGCAAGCAATTGCGGGCTGAGGCCGGTTGTTGTAAATCCAAGCTGAAGCCTACAGGGTGAGGGAGCATATGCATCAGAGCGGGTGATGGGAGGCTTGCCTTTGCGGATAAATTGTATTGCCCTGGCGCTTTTGGTAATACCTGGGGGGAAATTGTATTCAAAATTTGCATCAATAAACAGCATGGGAATAAATACTGGGTTTATGCCCTTGATATCTTTTTCATAGCTATAGCCCCCCCTGCTATTGAACAGAAATGCATAGCTGGCTATGTCTGAATAAGGAATTAGGGCTGCACCTGTTAAATCTATATTAAGGTTGTATGCAAATGGGGTGCTAAGATTTTGGTTGAAAGGGTCTTCTTTTTCATCATTGTAAAGAAAATCAATAAATAGGGCATTGTGGGAAGAATACCCTAAATTTGCACAAAATTTCATCAAACCTTTAGTTTTTACTAAAAGCCCGACATCTGTTCTTATGGTGGGGTTGAGCACAAATGACAAATCCATTTTTGCAAGCCCTGTGTTTATACCTGAAACTGAAAAAGTGGCTTGGCCTTCATCTTCTTTTAAAAATTTTCTTAATTCATGACTAAGTTCCTGTACAAGCATCCTTGCGCCTTTGGAATTTTTAGGCCCAATGCAAGCTGCCCAGCTGCCAAGCCAGTCTGAGGTTGTTTTGCTCAGAACACCCCCTAAGCCTGCACCTTTTGCAGTTTCGTTCTTAAAATAATAGAAAAATGCATTATTAACAGGGTCGGGCGTAAAAAATGGAAGCCGGAGAGCGGCATCTTTTGAAGAGGCAAACATCAAACGCTCTAAATAGCTTTTTTCGGATTCTCCTGGCTTTCTCAGGTTTTTTCTATAAGTTTGGATATAATCTCATCCAAATCATCTGGAAGAGAGTTGTATTTTTTCAAAAATTCATCTGGACCCATGCGGACATTTGCATATGAGCTGAGGGCATTTGCAAGTATTTCCTGGTCGTTGGGAAATGGGAGATAGGAAACTTCGCCTTCCCCTTTTTTTGTAGGTTGTTTTCCAAAAAAGAGCGAGCCTAATGGATATTGGATACTGGCTTTAACAACTGGGTCTTTGAGCTGGTTGGAAATATCATCAACTATGGGAGCATAACCAACCCTCCAGGGAAGCCCCTCAAATGGCAGAAATCCGAGCACAAGAAAATTTCCAGAGGATTGTGCGGTTTCATTAGTTTGAGTGCTTTTCTGATTTTCAGCAGGACTCCGCTGTGCAAAACTTGGGCCAGACATGGGAAGCTGACACCGACTATAGATTAAAGCTTTTTGGATTTTCCCTCCCCGGCTTATGGGCTTGAATCTGGTTTTGAGGGCGATAGTATTCATTTATATATTTTCTTGATTAGACAAAATAGGGCAACCCTATTTTTTGAAATGCAAATGGATAGGTTAATTCTGTTTATGGTGATGTTATGGACAGCGGCCAAGAAGGCAGGGATTATTCAAAAGCGCTAAATACTGGCACGACTACTGTTGGCATGGTATGCAATGACGGAGTGGTGCTGGCATCAGACAGGAGGGCTACTATGGGCTATTTTATTGCATCAAAAGATGTGACAAAAATATTCCAGGTGGATGAGCAATTGGCAATGACTGTTGCAGGAAGTGTGGGAGATGCGCAGGCACTTGTGAGATTGCTGCAGGCAGAATGTAGATTGTATAAATTGAAATATGGAAAAAGCATGACTGCAAAAAATGCATCCACACTGCTTGCAAATATTATGTTTCAATACAAATTTTTCCCTTATTTTGTGCAATTAATAGTTGCCGGGAAGGAAGAGAAAGGGTATGGAATGTATTCTATTGATGCCATCGGGGGCACTACTGAGGAGAAAATGACATCCACAGGCTCCGGCTCTCCGGTTGCATATGGTGTGCTGGAAAGCAATTACAAAGAAGGAGTGGCAACAAAAGAAATGGCACCAATTGCCGCAAAAGCGGTTAGCATGGCAATGAGAAGGGATGCTGCAACAGGGGAATATGTTGATTTGGTTGTGGTGTCAAAGGCAGGATTTAAGAGGATGGAGAAGGGCGAAGTTGTGAAATTGCTTGAATCAAACTAGATTTTTTTATTTTTATTAAAAATTGGCCAGAATTGAAATATGCGAATTTGTTTATTTGAAAAAAAAGAGGTAGGCAGTAATGGAACTAAAGGAAATTGAGAAAAAAGTGCAAGAGCTTGTACCTAAAGAGTGCAAATTAGCTAAAGTTGACGCAGAAGGGCTGGATATTGTAATTTATTTGAAAGATATTGCCGCATTTTATGCAAATAACCAATTGATAAGAAAGATTGCGGGCGCGCTGAGGAAAAGGGTGCTTATAAGGTCAGATCCGAGTGTGCTGAAGCCTGTGGAAGAGGCATTGAAAATAATACAAGAGGTTGTGCCTTCAGAAGCAGGGGTGGATGATGTAAAATTTTCCCCTGAATTTTCCGAAGTTATGATTGAAGCAATGAAGCCTGGATTGGTTATTGGCAAGGGCGGGCAGACTTTGAGGGCAATAATTGAAAGGACTGGATGGGCGCCGCAGGTTGTAAGAAAGCCCACTATGCCGTCTTCAACAATAAAAGGGATAAGAAATTCCATGATAAAAGAAGCATCTACAAGAAAGAAATTTTTGCATTCATTAGGAAAGAAAATATGCAATTCTTCCGAAAAATCCGACTGGGTAAAAGTGACTGCACTTGGAGGGTTTCGGGAGGTTGGAAGGTCTTCCGCGCTTGTAGAAACTCCGAATTCCAGGATACTTATTGATTGCGGAATAAATCCTGAAACATATGAAGCTACAAAAGCATATCCTTACTTGAGTGCAATGAAATTGGAATTGGAAAAATTGGATGCTGTTGTGCTTACCCATGCACATTTGGACCATTCAGGGTTTGTGCCTTATTTGTATGCGTACGGTTATGACGGCCCGGTTTACTGCACCCCTCCAACACGGGATTTGATGGCATTATTGCAAATGGATTTTGTACATCTGGCTTCAAGAAGCAGTGAAGGAAAGTCCCCTTATGGAATAAAGGATATTCAAAAGGAATTGGCCCATGTCATTACATTCAACTACGGGGAAGTGATGGATATCACCCCTGAAGTGAAATTAACATTTTACAATGCAGGGCATATACTCGGCTCTGCGCAGGTGCATCTGCATGTTGGGGATGGATTGCATAATGTAGTTTTTTCAGGGGATTTGAAATATGGGTTTACCAAGCTGTTTGACCAGGCAACAACCCAATTCCCGAGAATTGAAACGCTTTTTGTGGAATCAACTTATGGGGGAAGAAATGACATCATGCCTTCAAGGTTTGAAACAGACAAAATATTGACAGAGTTTATCAGAAATGTTATTGACAGGAAAGGGAAAGTGCTTATACCGGTATTTTCTGTGGGAAGAAGCCAGGAAATAATGCTTGTGCTGGAAGAGTATTGCGCAAAAAACCCTGATGCAAATTTCCCGGTTTATATTGACGGCATGGTGCTGGAAGCAAGCGCTATACATACTGCATACCCCGAATATTTGAGGCATAATATACAAAGAAGGATATTGTCAAATGATTCTCCGTTTGAATCCAAAATATTTAGCATTGCAAAAGGAGATAGGAAGGAAATTGTTGAAGGGGAGCCTTGTGTTGTGCTTGCGCCTTCAGGAATGATGACAGGGGGGCCTGTGCTGGATTATTTGAGGCTGATGGCTCCCGATGAGAAAAATGCATTGGTTTTTGTAGGTTACCAGTCTGCCCTTTCTTCGGGAAGGAAAATACAGAGGGGGCTGAAAGAGGTGCCTACAGTCGGGGAGGACGGAAGAAGCACCAGCATGAAAATAAATATGGAAGTAACAACTGTTGAAGGGTATTCTGGGCATTCTGACAGAAACCAGCTGATTAAATATATAAGAAATATCAGGCCCACCCCTGAAAAAGTGTTTACAGGGCATGGGGATGAAAATAAGTGCGAAGATTTGGCAAGAAGCATTTCAAGGATTTGCAGGGTGGATGCCAGGGCGCCCATGAATCTGGATAGCATTAGATTGAAATAGTTTTTAAATTTAGAAAGGGTAGGGGAAAGCATGGGAGCAGATGATGCTACATCAATGGCAGTCGGCAGTCTTGGAACAGCCACCTTTTTCTTTGGTGTTTCTCCTTTATCAGGCACTGCAGGCCCTACCATGATGGCAGTGGGTGGGGTGATGCTGTTCAGTTCAATTGCATTTTGGCTTAAGAAATGAAAATGGCTGAAAGCAGACCAACTATCTTATTATATTCTTTTTCTCTCAAAGGATAATATGAAAAAAATTATTATTACGTCAGCATTGCCTTATGTTAATAATGTGCCCCATTTGGGCAATTTGATAGGCTGTGTGCTGTCTGCAGATGTTTTTGCAAGGTATTGCAGGGGGAGAGGATATAACACGCTTTATGTTTGCGGCACAGACGAGTATGGCACTGTAACTGTTGCAAAAGCAATTGAAGAAAAATGCACTACCCAGGAAATTTGCAACAAGTATTACAAAATACACAAGGAAATTTACCAATGGTTTGGTATTTCTACTGATATTTTTGGCAGGACAAGCACTAAAAAGCATGCAGAGTTGGTGCAGCAGATTTTTCTGGATTTATATAAAAATAAGATGATTGTTGAAAAAGAAATTGAGCAGCCTTATGATGAAAAGCTGATGATGTTTTTGGCTGACAGGTTTGTTATAGGAAAATGCCCGCATTGCGGGAGTGAAAGTGCGAGGGCTGACCAGTGTGATAAGTGCGGAAAATTGCTTTCTTATTCTGAATTAATCGATGCAAAGAGCAAATTAAGCGGAAGCAAGCCGGTATTGAGAAAAAGCATGCATTTATTGCTGGATTTGCCTAAAGTGCAGGGAAAATTGGAAAAATGGATAGATGGGGTGGAAGAGAAGGAGGGGTGGAGCGAGAATACTATTGCTATTGCAAAATCATGGCTGAAAGAAGGGCTTATTGCAAGAAGCATTACAAGGGATTTGAAATGGGGGGTGCCTGTTCCGCTTGAGGGATGGGAAAAGAAAGTTTTCTATGTTTGGTTTGATGCGCCGATAGGATATATTTCAATTACTGCAAATTTGACAGAAGAATATATGGATTGGTGGGGCGGGAGTGAGGATGTTAAACATTATGAATTTATTGGAAAAGACAATGTGCCTTTTCATGCAATAATTTTCCCTGCAACTTTAATCGGCACAGGGAAGAAATGGACTTTGCCGTATCATATTTCTTCTACAGAATTTTTGAATTATGAAGATGGGAAATTTTCAAAAAGCAAAGGAGTGGGAGTGTTTGGAAATGATGCCATGAATACGGGAATTCCGGCAGATGTGTGGAGATATTATTTGCTTTCAAACAGACCGGAGAGTTCGGATACTACATTTTCATGGGAGGATTTTGGAAAAAGGGCGAATAATGAGTTGCTTGCAAATTTCGGGAATTTGGTAAACAGGGTACTGGTATTTCTGGAAAAGAATTTTGAGGGGAAGGTGCCTAAGGGGAAGTTGAAAATTGAAGACAGGGAATTTTGCGACGCACAAAGGATTAGGATTGCGAAGGTGGAGGAATTGCTTGAAGAGGTTAAAATAAGAGGAGCAGTTTCAGAATTTATGGCAATTGCATCTGCTGCAAATACATATTTTCAGTTAAATGAGCCGTGGAAATTGATGAAAGAAGATAAGGAAACGGCGGGCACTGTGTTGAATGTGCTTGTAAATCAGGTGTGTGATTTGGCTATTCTTTGCGAGCCGTTTTTGCCATTCACTTCAAAGAAAATATTTGAGCAATTAAATGTTGAACCTAAAGGATGGGAGGAATTGGGCAGGGAAACTGTTTTAGCTGGGCATAAAATAGGAAAAGTTTCGCATTTGTTTTCGCCTATTGAAGAGGGGAAATTGGAGGAGTTGAGGAAGAAGTATTCTGGGAAGCAGAATGCGGGAGGCGGGCGAGAGGAGAGTAATGTGAAAGGAGGAAAAGGAAGCGGGCGAGGACAGGATAGTGTGAATAAACAGGATGGAAAAAAGGATAATGCGGGGAAAAGAAATGGATTTGAAAGAAATAATGCGGAAAGCGGGGATGAAAAAGAAAAAATTGGATTGGATGAATTGGAATTGGAAGTGGGATTGATTGAATCTGTTGAAAAGCATCCTAATGCAGATAAATTATATGTTGAGAAAGTGCTGATGAAAGGCGGGGAAATGAGGCAGATTGTTTCCGGATTGGCCCAATATTACAAGCCTGAAGAGTTAATTTCCAAAACATGTGTTATGGTAAAGAATTTGAAGAGTGCGAAATTGCGGGGAGTGAAGAGTGATGGGATGCTTTTGGCAGTGCATAATGGAGATGAATTGGAAGTGATTTCGCCTGTTGCTGTTGCTGGTGCAGAAGTTGAAATTGAAGGGGTGGAAAGAAAGGGGAAGTATAGGGAAATTTCTATTGATGAATTTTTTTCAATTAAAATGGAAGCAAAAGACGGAATTGCCTATGTGGAAGGGAAGAAATTGAAAGTTAATGATATGGAAGTGAAATTAAAGAAAATAAAAAACGGGAAAATAAGCTAGAAAAAGAAAAAGATGGAGCTAACTGTATTCAACAAGCTCCATTACTACATTGCCTCCATCAGAACTTGTCTTGAGAGGCACAGGAACATCAGAAGCAGACCACATCGTTGTTGTACCAGAAACATACTTATTTGCATTAAAGGTTCCTGCAGGCACGGTTACTGATTCTGTTCCAACATATTCCAATTCGGGGGCTTCGGTTCCAGACCCTGAGGCAGAGCTGCCGGTTGCAGGGCATGGAATGTCAGTTTCCATCACCTGCCCTCCAATATCCATTGAGCTGCTCATCTTAAGGCAGTTGAGTGTTGCCTTATCAAGCCATGTGCTGGAGACAATGCTCACCTCTTCTGTTGACATGTCAATTTCCTGAAGCCATGCTGCTGTGCCGCCAACAATATCTGAAGATATGGTTGTTGTCATATCCATGTCGGGAGCCCCGCTGCTGCTTAGTCTATATGTATAGCTTGTTACTGAACCATATTGATAAATCTGGTTCATTGCGATGTTTGCAGGTTCTGGTTCAACAGGTTCTGCTTCAGGCTCTGCTACAACAGGTTCTGGTTCAACAGGTTCTGCTTCAGGTTCAGGAACTGCTGCGGGGGAAGTGGTGGCAGGCGGCTGTGTTGATGGTGCCTGTGAAGACGCTGCGCTGGAAGTGTCTTCGGGAGGAGTCTGGTCTGGTTCCTGTGTGCACCCTAACAAAAGAAAGGCGCCAACAAATAAAACAATAAACAACTTAATCGAATTTGTAATTTTAATCACCTCATAGGCATAATTCTGCATTCATATATAAACTTAAGGGTTCTTTTGCGAAGGTAGAAGTATAAAAAAAATGGAAAAATTATTTTTCCAAAAATATTGTTTGTGTTGGGTAGGCAAAGTCTATTTTCTCTTTTTCAAATGCTTTTACAATCGCCATATTGACTTCTTGGTGGGTGTCAAGGTATTTTGCATAGTCCTGGGAAAGGACGTAATAGGTTATTAGGAAATCAAGGGAGGAGGGGCCGAATGTTTTGAAATGGCATCTTTCAAATTTTGCCAATTTCGCCTTGCTTATTACTTCTTTGATTATTTTTGGTATTTTGTCAAGCTTTTTGTGGGAAGTTTGGTAGGTTACTCCTATTGCAAAGTCAACCCTTCTGTTTGACATTTTCTTGAAATTGTTTATTCTTGTTTCAGTAAGCTCTTTGTTGGAAATGATAAGCTCTTCTCCGCGCAATGTTTGGAGGCGGGTGGATTTTATCCCTATGCTTTTTACTGTGCCGTCGTCTTTTCCAACCATAATATAATCCCCTACTTTAAACGGCTTGTCAAAGTAAATTGAAAAGGAAGCAAATATGTCGGTAAGAACGTTTTGGAGTGCAAATGCTAGTGCAACGCCCCCAATTCCCGCGCCTGCAATTAAGGGGGTGATGTCAATTCCAATATTTGCCAAAAATAATAGCAAAGCTACGAGCCACAAAGCCAATTTTATTATCTGGCCTGAAAGCCTGATTAATGATGTATCTTCTTCTTTTCCTTCTTCCTTTCTTCTTTTGTCAGCAAGCGCCCCTGTGCCATAATCCACAAGCTTTTGCAATGCCTTTACAGAATAATAGAAAATTGAAATTAAGAGGAAATAATAGAGCAGCTCCATTGCAAAAATGGGGAGGGCAACAAAATGCGCGGCTGCATATAATGAAGCTGAAAGATAGAATAATACCCCTATTCCGTCCAGCATGTCAACCAAAGTGTCATCCAATTTAGTTTTGGTTTTTTTGGAAAGGATGCACAAATTAGTGGTTATAAGCCCCTTAAATCCGCGGAGCAGAATAAATGTTACAATAAACACTATTATTGCGGTGCTGTATCCCACATAAATTGAGGG
>JBDRNY010000038.1:0-11890 GCA_043810635.1 Microcaldota archaeon
ACAATTATTTTTCCATCATCTTTACTTGATAAAATCTGTATATGCTCTTCTGCAAATACTTTTGTTGTAAATACATTGTTTAATGATTTAGAATTTACTACGTCGCAGGTTACCCTGTTGTTTACAATAAGATCCAGCTGAAGAATGATATTTTCACTGTCAAGAGAGTAGCCCTTTGAGTTTAACATTGTCTCATCTACCGGAAATCTCCAGGAGTATTCAACACTTTTTTTGATATCCTTGTTAAAAAGAAAGCCTTCAGAAATTTCAACAGTTTCTCTTATGGAGTGCTTCCCAACAAGATATCCGTCTTCGATTACATCCCCGATAGGGGTGTCTTTTTTTGCGCAGGCGGCTATAGTACCGACCCATACACGGTTGTCAAAAAAGGTTTTTCTATATGCATCTACCAACTTCTTGTTTTCTGCATTTTTACTGACAAAATTGTGCAAATCTTTCAAATCTTTTTCAGTATAAAGGATTTTCTCTATTGATGGATGCTTGTTTTTAAGCTCGTTTACAAAATTTACAACTTTAGGAGCGTTTTCTTTGAAACTGGGTGTGAGTGGCATATTATTTTTTCCTCTGAATAACATATAAACACCTTATTCCCCAAAAACAACTTTTCTTAATTTTTGGGTTATTTCAAGGGGATGGTCTGACTGCCAAACATTTCTTCCTACAGCAAAGCCGCAGGCGCCCGCCCCCATCACTTCTTTTGCTTTTTTTATAAAAGCATCATCGCTTAATTTGGAACCGCCGGCAGAAATTACTTTGCATTTTTGCGCTGCCTGCACAACAGACTGGAATGTTTCGGGAGAGCCGGTGTAATTTACTTTTACAATATCTGCGCCCAATTCCAATGCAACCCTTGCCGCATATGCAATTACTGAAGGCTCTTTTTCATCTTTTACATATCTTCCCCTTGGGTATGCCCATAATATTGTGGGCATTCCGTATTCTGCGCATTCTGCCTTGATTTGCCCGAATTCCTTGAACATTTTTGCCTCCATGGGTGAGCCCACATAAATTGTATAGCCCACTGCATCTGCGCCCAAATTGACAGCTTCTTTTACTGTTGCTATCTGGGGGGAGTAAACTTCTTCTTTTGGGTTGATGTTGGTACGACCATTAAGCTTGAGCACAAGTGGCACTTTTCCAGCATAATTTTCCATATATTTGTATGCAATTCCCTTCTGGATTGCCAAGCCTGTAAATCCCCCTTTTACTGCAATATCCAGCACATAATCTGGGTTGATGTTTTTGCCGTTAAAATCAACAGGCCCGTGCTCCATTCCCTGGTCCATTGCCAACAAAAGCACTTTCCCGTTTTTTATAATCCTTGAAAGCCTTGTTTTTTCCCCAATCATCTAAACACCTCTTGACAAAACTGATAGAAGATAGGGAGGTTAATAATATAAGTATAATCGGTATGGAAATATTAGGCATGGCAACAGTTTGCGTGCCTGCTGGTAGATAAGACGAAAGGCAGAAATGGAGTTCCGATAAACACCCTGGGTCTTCCAATTAATTTGACCCGAAAGGCAGGGAACGGGCGCATTAAAAATGATGCAGATTTAGATACATGTTGTGCAGAAATAAAAAACAAAATAGATGGGTTTTCTTCTCTTGTAAAAAAAATAGAGAATAGAGATCTAAGAGATGGGTATGAACATGAAATACATATTTTAGAAGGATGTCTGAAATGGGTGAATAAAGAGATAGCGGCGAATGAGCACTTTGAAGGGAATTTTTTAGTATGGGAAACCGAATTAAAATTCATAGGCGGCAATACAGATAAAATGACAAAAACGGTAGAGTTTATTGTAGGGGATAATGTAAATACTCTGCTTGTTGAAGACAAGATGGATAGATAATTAGGCTTTTTAACTTAAAACACTTAATTTAATTTCGCATGCGATTGTAGTCTAACCTGGTTAGGACATGAGGTTGCCAATCTCAGGATCCGGGTTCAAATCCCGGCGGTCGCATGGCCCATTTTTCTTTTTCAAAAAAAGAAAAAGGCCCCCCTACAAATCCCTTCGGGATTTGGGGTCCCAAAGTGCGAAGCACTTTGTAGGACAGGGTTCAAAAAGAAAAACCAAAAAAGAAAACTAATGTGCCCTCGTAGTTTAACCTGGATAGAATGCGGGCTTGCGGAGCCTGAGAATCGAGTTCAAATCTCGGCGAGGGCGCTCATTTTCAATCCATCAGCTAGTCTGAAGGGCGATGGATTTGCATTTGGCCTAATGTTAGCTTTAGATTGGATAAATACTCTATGAGGCGGGCCAGGGCATATGCAGAAAGGGCGATTGCCCCTGTTATTGAGAGGATAATAAATTGAAGTAGGGTAATTCCAAAAGAAGCCAGAATGTCTGCGTTTTTTTGAAAAACTGAAAAAATGAAAAATATTATGGATACTGCAATATTTGCGCCTATGCAAAGCAGAACCAGCATTTTTGCCTCCTCCCAGGCACTGATTTTTCCTTTTTTCCACCACCCCATAAGCTTGGTGCCGATGAATCCCGCAATTGAGCATGCCAACCCAAATATTAAGAGTACTTCTTGAGGGATGCCCCCGTAATAGCTAAAACTTCCGCTTTCAGGTACTCCCATTGCGATAAGCTGGAGTTTGAAAAACAATAGTATTTGATTGAGAATATTTATGCCTCCAAGAGATATGAAAATTGCGAGAACGGCTATCAGCAAATATAATGAAATAAGAAACATATAGAAGTAGAAAACCCCTTTCAATGAAATAATTATGAATGAAATAACATAATCAAATAGCATAGATAAGATATGAGATATGGGAGATTTACTGCCCATGTTCAAATTAGGGCGCACGAACATTTAATAACAATTCAATTGTTAGCTACCCGTGGTTTTATGAAAAAATATTATGGAATTTTTGCCTTGTTTGGAATACTTTTTTTGTTTGGGTGCTATACTATAGTGCTGAATAGTGATACGCTGCAGAAGTTTAAATTGGACGGAAGCTCGGAAATTGAAGCTGAGGGGGAATTGACAGCGGATTTGGGCGAGCTGAAAACGCTTATGGAATACAGCGCAAGCATGAGCGAGGATGAGGAGAAAAATCCGGATATGCTTTTGATTGAGGGGATGATTGAATATTTTGAAAGCAGGAAATATGCTGAAGATATTTGCTCTGCCGCGGATAATGTGCATTGCGAAGTTACGAATGACAATCATATTCTTATAAAAACAACAATGCCTCCCGGGGAATTTTATGAGCATGCAAAAAGCACTGATGCTTCTGGAAAAGACAGGTATGTGTATAAAATAAAGAAAGCGCCGATTGCATTTTATTATCTGCAGGAGGGGGATGTGCTTTCAGATGCTGTTTCTGATGGAATGGATGAGTATGTGAAAAATTATATTGAGGAAAATTTTGACAATTCCTATCCGGACAAATATTGCGAGGAGAGCGAATATGCAGTATTTTCATGTGAATTAAAAAGCAAGGCGGGGGAGGAAGCCGAAGTGGGCCTTTCTTCGCAATATTCAGATGTTGTGAGTAAAGTGGTGTGGGCAGGATGCTCGCAAGAAGAAGTGGATGATGTTTTAATGATGGATGAAAGCGAGGCAAAAGAAAATGTGTATTCTGCAAAAGATGTGAATAAAGAAGTGGGGGATGATGAGGAGAGTGTGAAGGTTTCCTGCCCTTCAGGATATAACACGCTTATTTTGTTTGTTGAAATTGAATATGAAGAAGAAACGAGTGCAAGTGTTGATGCATACAAAATAATGAACAGGGAGGAAAAGAAGCAGGATATTATTGCGGCTTTGGATGAGGATGAGGAGAGTGGAATTGATTCTGGGGAAGAAATAGTTTCGGGCAAAGAGGCAAATATAATAGATTTTGAAAACGGAAAAATAGGGGGCAGCACATATTCTGAATTTATAGATGAGCTTGCAGAAACAGGGGAAAGCGAATATGGGCCTTATTATGAAGTGAATATTGTGTATAGGGCGCAATTTGAAGGAAATGTTGAGAGCGCAAAAATAGGGGCAACAGATATTGATGTAAGCAGTAATGAAATTGAAATAAATCTTGAAGAGCTGGAAGAATATGGCCCCGGAGCTGTTGAAGTGGTTGTGCTGTCAGGCGCGGCAACAGGAGGAAGTACAGGAGGCGGAGATGATGGAGGAACATTGTGCGTTCCTGCAGCAACATTTGCCATGCTTGCTGGCTTTGTGATTTTTAATAGGAGGAAATAATTGAAATTTGCTCCCGGCTTGCAGGGGCGGGAGTATTTTTTATTTTAATTAAACCCCCGGTAAAAAAATTGAGCATCTCGGAGACAAATTCTATACCGTTGCAAAATGTTTTTACAAAAACAACCACTTTGCTCCCGCAAACATGCCGCGGAGCCGGACCGTACCGGATTTATCAGTTGTTCAGAGATAAAACGCAACGCCCTAAATTTATCTATTATAGGCAGGTTTTAATACTTCAAAATCTATTATACATATGTAAATTTCAGGACGTGTAATGCTCATTTTAAGAAATTAAAGGCGAGCGGGACAGGCTGGAATTAGTTGAAATGCTAGTGTGCTTTTGAAAGCAGGCTAGGGAAAGGAAGATGGTTTAATGTAAACTGCCCACGACTAAAGTGGGCTTTCCATAGGTTGATATGTATGTTGCACAGCAACGTTGGACAAACCAACTTCATTGGAACGCAAAAGTCCGTTTACAGGGACTCGCCTATTGGAAAACTGGAAAAAAACAGATGTGCTAAAATCATGAGTTTTATTCCGCTCCAACAGAGATTTTATGGCAATAGCAAGGCTTGCCTTCCTATCACTATTCATTATCAAACCACATTTTCTGCATTTATACAAGGCATAATTGCCAGATTTATGCCCATCATTAATTGCACCGCAGGATGGGCACCATTTGGAAGTGTGGTAAGCATCAACTTCTTGAATGCCAATGCCAAGCATTTCAGCATTGGATTTAAGAAACTGCTTAAACAAGCCATAAGGTATTCTACTAATTTTAGAGTTTGCCTGTTTTCTAAACTTTCCTCTTCTGCCTCTGACATTTTTCAATTTTTCAATAGCAATAGAAGCACCATATTTCTTGGCAAGTTTGGCAATTTCCTTGCTGATTTGGCCGCTCCTAGTTTTGACAAAATTAAATTGGCTGTTTTTAAGCCGCTTAAGGGATTTATATGCACGTTGGGAGCCTTTGTCAGCCAAAGATTGCAAATAAGAGCGCCTTCGTGCATATCTTTTCTGCCTAACAGCCACATCCCTCCCAAAATAAAGTTGCTTAACAGTTTTGGATTTTACAGTATCAAATACGGAAACAGTTGCAAGAGTGGAAGAGCCAATATCAATTCCCAGAGCATATCTACAATCATAATGAGGAGCGGGAAACTCTTTCTCAAGAACAACTGCTATTCTTCCATCCTTGAGAAGAGAAATGTTATCAAAAAGCCAGCCATCAGAAATAAATTGCTTAAATCTTTGATATTGCCTGTCAGTAGCAACAGGTATGCTAAAGCATTTTCTTGGAGAATAAGTAATTTTGAAAACAGGATTATCTCTCTGGGTAAAAACATATTTGAACCATCTTTTATTCAGGCGGATGGAAGCATTAGTAATTTTTCCTTTGATTTTCTTTCTTTTAGCCCAAATATCTTTGCGGGCTTCTTGAATGATGTCAGAAGCAAGAAAAGAGGTTTTGCGGATGCATTTGTATGTTAAATGGTGCAATTCATTGGAAGATTTGGCTCTAGGCAATTTTGCTAATGTAAAATTGCAGGCATGCAAGTATTCAGCCATAATGCCCTTTAACAATTTGGATTTCTTTGGAGTTAATTGTCTGCAATTCAAAACTATGGTTTTCCTCACACTTTCACCAATAATTTTTATATTTTCAAGGGCATTTAAAGGCTTTGAGGGTAGGTTTCCAGTGGAAGATTTGCAATTCCTCCCCTGTAAGCCAGAGGTTTCTTTGCGGGTGATTCTATGAAATTTGATGAGATGAAATTAGGAAAGCTTTTGCTTGATGCCCTGAATAAGATGGGTTTTGAAATTCCCACACCCATACAAGAGCAGGCAATACCCGCGCTTTTGCAGGGTGAGGATTTGATAGGGCAGGCGCAGACAGGCACAGGAAAAACCGCCGCGTTTGGATTGCCTGCATTGCAATATTGCATGCAAAAAAGAAAGGAAGAGGGGCATCCCCATCCTGTAAGGGGGGTTGCAATGCCTTATGTGCTTATTTTGGCGCCAACACGGGAGCTGGCAGTTCAGATTACGGGAGAATTGGAAAAGATGGGAAGATATACTCCCTTGAGGGTTGTTTGTGTTTATGGGGGACAGAGCATAAATGTACAGCTAAGAGCGTTTGAAAAGCAGGTAGATATTGTTGTGGGCACCCCTGGCAGGGTTTTGGACCATATGCAAAGGGAAAATCTTAACCTTCAGCAAGCAGGATATGTTGTTCTGGATGAGGCTGACAGGATGCTGGATATGGGATTTATTAAAGATGTTATGCAGATTATGAGCAAAACTCAGAAAGGGCGGCAGACTGCGCTGTTTGGTGCAACTGTGCCAAAAGAGATTGAAAATATTGCTTATGAATATATGGAAAATCCCAAAAAAATCAGGGTTTCACAGGACAATATTACTGTTGAGGGGATAGCGCAAAAGTTTGTGCAAGTGAATGCAGGAAACAGGATTGGGTATTTGCTGTCAGTGCTTGAGCTTGAGAGGCCGGCTTTGGCAGTTGTTTTTGTAAGGACAAAAAGGGCGGCTGAGAAGTTGAGCTGGATATTACAGAGGCGAAAATTCGCATCAGACTGCTTGCACGGAAATATGCGCCAGGGTGCAAGGGACAAGGCGATGGCAAAGTTTAGGGACGGAAAGATACACATGCTTGTTGCAACAGATTTGGCATCAAGGGGGCTTGATGTGCTTGAAGTGAGCCATGTTATCAATTATGATATGCCTGAGGAAATTATGACTTATGTGCACAGGATAGGAAGGACAGGGCGCATGGGCGCCAAAGGAAAAGCAATTTCGTTTATATTTGAAGACCAGATGGGGCTTCTTAAAGATATTGTAAAAGTTACAAGAGTTCCTATGGAGGAGCTTATTGTTGAACCAAAACAAGTTTTTCATTCAGATGTTCCACGGGATAGGGGCAGAAGAAGGGGCGGCCGCGCAGGCATGGGCTCAAGATGGGCTTCCGGGATGAACATGAAAAGAATGCACGGGAGGGCAGGAAAGCCTGCACGCGGACATGTCAGAATAAGAGGGAACCACACCTATACAGGAAGAAGCAGGTGATAGGCTCTTTAAATATATTTGTATTTATAATGATGAGATATAGAGATTAGTTTTATCTATAGGTGAGAAATATGCTTAGAAATTGTACGTCATGCGGAAAGCAGACAAAAGAATATGCACTTGTGCCGGACCCGAAGTCTGAAAGCGGGGAAACTATTGTAAGGTGCAAGCATTGCAGGCAATTGTCTGTGCCTTTCAAAACTCCGAGCGGGATAGACGGGCCATAAGTTTATTTGGAGGTAATGCTAATGGGAGAGGTTCAGCTGACTTTGAATGTTATGCCCGAGAAAATGGAAGGGTTTGAGAAATTGAAGCAGGATATTATGAGTAAAATGAAAAATGAAACTGAAGGGCTTGTAAAGATGTGCAAAATAGGGGAGCAGGATATTGCATTTGGAATGAAAGCTGTTAAAGTGATGATTGTGGTGCCTGACGGGGAAGGAGTAAGCAAAGTGGAAGATAAAATAAAAGAAATTGAGAATGTATCTTCTTGTGATACTGTTGGGGTAGACAGACTCTGAAAGAGGCTGTCTAGACATTTTACGAAGTAAAATGAAGATGGACATGCTTTAGGCTGTCCAGACTTTTTGCTTGCAAAAAGCAGATGGACCGATTGTGAGGGGGGCATAGGGAGGATTTAATTAATTTTCTTTTTCTGCTTTAGTTATATACTTTCTTGCACATATTATAACTGATGCTAAAGAGGATAAAGCTCTCAAACTGGCGCTCGCACAAGGATAGTGAAATTGTATTTAAGGAAGGCGCCAACCTTTTTCTTGGAAACATGGGGAGCGGAAAATCATCTATAGTAGATGCTCTTTGTTTTGCATTATATGGAACATACCCTAAATTAGGGAGAAGGGATGTTAAATTGGAAGAAGTGAGGAATTTCAGGAATAGCGACGGGCAGGTTAGTGTTGAAGTGGAATGGGAAGATGATGGGGGAGGGGAAGGGGGAAGAGAATATAAGGTGAGGCGGGAAGTGTTTCCCCCGAATGCATGGATTTATTGTGATGGGAAGATGGTATGCAAAGGGGCAAAGGCGGCAACAGAGGAAGTTGAGCAAATATTGCAAATTCCTTATGAATTGTTTGCAAGGGCTGTTTATGCAGAGCAAAATAGGCTGGATTATTGGCTGACGCTTGCCGCAGGCGCGAGAAAGGCGGAATTGGACAGGCTGTTGGGATTGGATAAATTTGAGAAAGTGAGGGCAAAGGCAACAACCGAAATAAACAAATTAAAAGACAGGGCTGAAGAAGCTGAAAAAGATGCTCCGCTTGAAAAATTTGAGGAAGCAAGGAAGGAAGTTGAAGCGGGGAAGGAAAAAATTTCAAGGCAGAAAGAGGAAATTGAGAGGGTGGGAAAGGAAAAGGGGGAAGTGAGAAAAGAATTTGAAGAAGTGCAGAAGGAATATTTGGAAATGGAGGAAATGCGCAAAAAATGCAAAGAGATGGAGGAAAAAAGAAGGGAAATTGTAGGGGCTGTTTCAAATTTAAGGAAAAATATTGATGAAAGCAGGGATGTGCCGGAATTAGGGGAAGCTGAAAAAAGGGAAAAAGAAGCTGGGGAAAAGAGGGGGGAATTGGAGGAAAAATTGAAAGAGGTGCAGAAGGGGGAGAAGGAAATTTCAGTGCTTATCGGAAGAATGGAAACTCAAGTGAAAAACGAAAAAAATAAAGCTGGTAAGAGGGTGGAATTGGAAAAAAAGCAGAAGGAAATTTTGAAGGGAAAAAGCTTGGAAGAATTGAGGGGGGAAATTTCAAAAATGCAGGAAGAGATGCGGGCAAGGATTTCTGAAAGCGCTGGCATTGATTCGCAAATAAAAGATTTGGAAAAAGTGCTGGTTGCATTGCAGGTTAGGCCGGAAAGCGAGGAAGGCTCGGTGTGCCCTGTATGCAGGCAGGGGTTGGATGAAAAAAGAAGGGAGGAGCTGGAAAAGGAAAATATGGAAAGAAAAAAGGAATTGGAAGAGAAAGCAGGGGGAATTGGGGAAGTTATTTCGGAAAATAAGAAGAAAGATTCTGAATTGTCTGCAGTTGACGCAGAAGCGGGAAGGCTGGAAACACAGATAGGGGCGCTGGGCAAAGAAGAAGATGTTGGATTAATGGAAAAAGAATTGGAAGAAAAGGGAGAGGAGCTTCAGAAAGTTGCGGATGAGGGGAATGAAATAACGCTTGAATTAAAAGAAGTGGAAAAAGAAGAGAATGAAATTAGGAAAGTGAAGGGAATTATTGAGCAGACGGGGAGATGGACAAAAGAATTGGGGGAAAAGGAAAAAGAAAGCGGGGAAATTGGGAAAAAATTGGAAGAAATAGGATTTTCAGATGAAAAATTCAGGGAAGTGGGGGGAAGGAGAGAGGGAGTGATGGAAAAAAAGACAAAATTGGAAGAGCGGGAAAGGGCCGGGGAGGAAATTTTGAAGAATTTTGAGCAAACGCTTGCTATGCTTGAAAAGAATTTCAAGGAAGTTAAGAAGAAGAGGGAGGAAGCGGGAAAAATAAGGGAAGAAATTGACAGATTGAATTTGTTTAAAGAAGTGCTTGTTGCAACCCAGGCGCAATTAAGGGGAAGGCTTATTTCGGAAATAAACCTGGCAATGCAAAAATTATGGCCGTTGGTATACCCGTACGGGGATTGGAGCAAAGTGAGGGTTATCGCAGGGGAAAAAGATTATGATGTGCAAATTTTCCAGGGGGAGTGGAAAAATCTGGAAGCGCATGCATCAGGCGGGGAGAGGGCGTGCCTTGGATTGTGCTTAAGGGCTGCTTTGTCTATTTTGCTTACCCCGCAATTGGGATGGCTTATTCTGGATGAGCCGACGCACAATTTGGATGAAAATGCTGTGCAAACTCTGGGCAAAGCTATTTCTGAAAAAATGCCGCAAATAATACCCCAGCTTATTGTAATTACCCATGAGCCGAGGTTGTTGGAAAGCACTCCTGCAAGGGTGTTTAAGTTTTCAAGGGATAAGCTGAAAGGGGAAGATACAAAAGTGGAAATGGAAGGCTAGTTGGAATAGAATATGGAATAATTTTCTTCTGACAATTCAAGCCCGAGACTTTTGCCAATGTTTTGGTAGTCTGCTCTGTCGATAACTCCAAGTGCGCGGAATTGGCTTAGCAATGAAATTAAGTCTGGATCTCCCTCTCCTTTTTCCTTTGCTTCCAAATTTCCTATGGAAAGAATTACCAATTCGTTTTCATTTCTTATGCCAAGGTTTTCAATATGCACATCCCCCGGGCGGACATCTCTTTCATTTGCCAAATCGGAGAGAAATGCTTTTAGCATTGAAATGCTCTTTGTGTGGTTTTTTTTCATATTCTCAATAGCATTTTCATCAAGGGGTTTTATTGTATTGTCAAGCACTGAAACTGAGAAAAGGGTTTCAATTGGCTCGCGCAACTCCAAACTTGAGCTGCCTGCATTTGTTTGCACAATTTTAACAACTCCGGCCATTGTAACAAAACTTTTTGACAAATTGTTTTTAAAAGAAAGGTCAAGAATTTCATTTAGCATTTCCTCATTGTTGACAGTGCGGGAGAAACGAATAATCTGCTCTTTCCCCTTGTGTGTGTAATTCAAATCAACACGCCTTTTGCCTGAATTGGCAAGAGATTCGAGCGCCTTTTCTGCAAGCTCTTTTGAAACAGCTTTGCTCGGGGAGATAAGCTGGAGAGAAGTTATTGGTTTTTTCATTTGTGCGGGTTCGTTGCCTTCGGGAGGGGCTGATGCAAGCAATTTGTTGGAAAGGGGATGTTGGGCGTGGTCTAACAATACGAATGGAATTTTTGAATTCATTATGCGTGATATGATGGTTTTTGCACTGGCTGGAAGGGCGCTTTGCCCGGCTGGCTGCTTTGTTTTTAACAATTCGGCATTCATTTTAACCACTGTAATATTTGTTCTAGTGCTGTATGATGTTATTGTGCCTGTAAAAAGTTAAAAGGACTTGTTTCACCACTAAAAACAAAGTAGAAGTATGTGAACTACCGCACCCTGAAGGGTGCAGCTTCCTGCTTCCCTGACAAAGCCATCGCTTCATCTCCACAGGCGTTACTTCCGGCAATTCCTGCCGTAGCTCTATTGAGTATATTTATGCTAGCGTTCATATCTCTGCCTGTTATCATGCCGCAATTTTTGCATTCATAAACTCTTTCTGATAATGGCATGTTTTTGATTGAGCCGCAAGCACTGCATTCTTTTGTAGTATCTTTTGGATTTACAAGCACCACCGTGCAACCAGCACTTTCAGCCTTGTAGCCAAGCATGTTTGCAAACATATTCCATCCTGCATCACGGATTTGTCTTCCATAGTTTTGTTCTGACATTTTTTTGGAAGAAAGCTCTTCCAATGCTATAAAGGAATAATTATTGACTAAGTGATGAGAAAGATTATGCAGAAAGTCTCTTCTTGTATTTGCCACTTTCTCATGTAGCAAGGCAACTTTCTTTTTGGATTTCTTTCTGTTCGCGCTTCCTCTGATTTTTTTGGAAAGTTTTCGCTGCAAGAATGCCAATCTATTTTCATGCTTTTTCAGATGCCTTGGATTGGCGATTTCAATCC
>JBDRNY010000039.1:0-11730 GCA_043810635.1 Microcaldota archaeon
CTGGAGGAGCATTGTAAATTTGAGGTAAGTTTAATGACGTGAGGAAAATGTTTTGTGCAGAGGCTCCAGCTTTGCCTCTGCATTTTTTGTTGGGGGGAATTTGGAGGATAAAAGAGATAGTTTTAATTAATCAACGGGCTAGTATTTTTGCCTGTTTTTATAAATATTTAATGAGTTGGAAGTGTGAGTATTATGAGAATGAAATCTGTGGTGAAAATTTTGGCTATTGCCTCTTTCCTTGCAATTGCCAATATGGCAAAACCCAAAGCAGAAGAGAACGAGCTTATGGCATTAAAATCAGAATTGCCCGGCTCGGGGGGAATGACAAAGCTGGATTTGGATTATTCCATTGACTATGGGGAAAAAATAAAAGAGATGGGTGGAAGGTTTGGCGTGCTTGCAGACAGCCTTGGGAAAGCGGAGGAAAAGCTTATGCTAATAAGGCAGATGGCAAAGCTAACGAAAGAGCTTCCAGAAGAATTTGAAAAATATTTGGATGATGCGGAAGGGGATATTGGGCATTGCAAAAAAATTATGATTAAAATTTGTGATTTAACTGAAAAATACAAAAATAAGGGGAAACTAGAAAATTTGCCTTTGGATGAAATAAAAAGGTATATTAATTGGGCAAATGAAAATTTAGATAAATGCGAAAAAATATTGGATGCAAATACCTAATTTTTAGAAAAAGCAAAAAATGCCATGCCGACAAGCATTAATGCGGGTATAAAGCAAACTCCGCTTTCGCATTTTCCTTTTACGCATAATTTCCCTTCAGAACACTGCTCATCATCATAACACTCTTCTGGATGGTTCATGTGAATGCATTGATTGTTTTGGCATACAAACCCGCTTTGGCAGTCAGCATCTAAAGAGCAGGAGGCGGGCGGAACCCCTTTTTCAACACATAAATTTCTATAGCATTCCTCCCCTGAGGGGCAGTCTGCATCAGAAGTGCATACCAAATTCAATACAACACACTTCCCCCCCACGCATTCTTCATCAATATTGCAATCACTATCAGAATCGCATTCATAATTTGAAGGCGCGCACCACCCGTTTATGCATTCCTCATAAGAATAACAGTCAGAATCTGAATCGCATTCATATGACCCTCCGTGCACGCATTCCCCATATTCACATATATAGCCGGGGTAGCAATCATCATCAGTAACGCATTCTATTGGAGGGGGAATTGGATTTGCAAATAAAAGAGAGGCAAATAAAAATGCAAGCAATAATTTCCCCTTCATAAATTTGCCTACCTATTCCATCTTTATAATATTTCCCCTCACTTCCCAAGCGCTTCTTTTGCTTTTTTATAATCTTCCTCGCTTTTAAATGTAATTGGAAGAAGATATCTTCCGCATTTTCTGCATTTTGCATGCCCGCTAAGCACCCCCATCCCATATCCCACGCTCCAGGAGCGGTCCCCTTTCGGAATAAAGTCAAGCTCGCGGGAGAGGCAAAACATGCATGCATAAATTTCTGTTTCCATATTGCTCAGCTACAAAATTCTTGGTTTTCCCTTCTTTAAAATTAAATTTTGCTCAAATCTTACCCCGAATTTCTTCCCATACCATGCAGGCTCTATTGCAAATGCCATATTATCCTGCAATTTTTGTTTGCTTTTCTTGTAAAAGAGGGGGAAATCATGCACGTCAATTCCTATTCCGTGCCCTATTGAATGAACCATTTTTTTCCATCCATTTCTTTTCACTATTTTGCCTGCATTTTTTGTCAATTCTCCAAAATTTTTGCATTTTTCAATATTTTTTATTATTTCATAAAATATTTTCTTTGCCTCTTCATACTTTTCCCTCTCTTTTTTGCATTTCCCAAGAAAATAGCACCGTGTCAAATCCGAGCAATAATTCTTGTATTTAATTCCAAAATCCACCAATACAATTCCTTTGCCCAATTTCTTTTTTTCAGGAGTATGGTGCGGCTTGGAAGAGTTTTTCCCTGCCGCAACTATCGGAGGGAAGGAAAATAAAACATTGTTTTTTATGCAGACAAAACGAAGCGCCCGCACAACGTCAATTTCGCGCATATTTGGCTTTAATTTCAAATTGCTTAATATTTTCTTTGTAATTTTCACTGCCTTTGAGATATTTTTTATTTCATTTTTTGTTTTTATTGCACGCATTTGCACAAGCTCTGGATGTATGTCCACAATTTTCTTTCCAAACACTTTTTTCATCCGCTTATACCTTCCCGCGCTTACCCCCTCAAAATCTACTCCGATTTTCATTTTTCCTACCAATTTTTTCAAAAAAACAGGGATATCTTTTCTTTCCACCGCTTTTACATGAAATTTGCATAATTTTTTTGCCTTAGAATAATTCATTTCTGAAGTAATGAGCAATTTTTTCCCTTTCTGCAAAATTAGTATGGAATTGTCAATATTGCAGCCGGCATGCCTGAGAAAATTTGCATCAGGCGCATCTGCCGCATCATCATTGAATAAAACAGCAAATTTGCATTTCTTGAATATTGGATTCATGGAAATAGAAAGAAGTGATGGAATATAAATCATTTCTTTTATTTTTTGCGCCCAAGGTCAACATAATATCTTGGCGCATCTTCTATCAATTGTTTTACATCTATAAAAAAGAACAGGTACCTCTTGTAGGAATTCATAATTTTTTTATAAAATTTCCCGTTCCACTCTTTCATTTCCTCCTCATTGGGCATAAAAGCTATGCCGTTTTCCCTTTCTGTAAATCTTATGTTAAACTCTTCTATCAATTTTTTATTGTATGAAGAGATAAGCCTCTTTTTCTCTCCCCCGCCTCCGAACATCTTATTTGCTTTCTCTTCAATTGCATCAACATATTTCACGCGCCTTTTAACAAATCTTTTTCTTTTTTTATCTGAATCCTCTCCGGCATATGGCACAAGCTTCTTTTTTATAACAACTGGCGTGAGCGCTTTTGCATCTTTTCCCTCGGATGAAAAGAGCCTATTTTTGTCAGGATAGATTTTTCTTAGGCAGCCTCTTTTCTCTTTTTTGTTGATTGCTGCAAATTGCTCTTTCCAAAGTTTTTCCCCTTCTTTTATAAAATCAGGGCGCACCATTTTTTTGTAATTTACCATTTCCCAGGGATAGAGCTTGGCTCCGGAAACATCCATCTTTCTCTTTTCAACCATTTCTTTTATTTCATCATAATTGTATGCTTTTCCATAATCCGCCAAAGCGGAATATACCTTGCCCCAATAAATGTCCAGCAAATTGCCCAAGCCTGCAGACAGAAAATATTCTCCAGATGCCTTTCTTAGGTTCTTACCAAAAAAAACGCGGTCTAATCCAGCTTGCTTAAGCTGGAAGTTATTGCTCCAGTCAGGCATTCTCATATACAAAAGCCCTTTTTTCATAAGTTCGAGAATATCAAAGGTGTTGCCGGTAGCCATAAACAAGCGTATTTTTACCTTAATTTCCTCAATAAAACGCATAATCCCTTTTTCTGTTAAAATCCACTCTTTTTTTGCATTATATTTTTCCTTTTCTGGGTAATTTTCCAAAAATCTGATATCATAGTTCATGAAAGAAGTAAGTTTTTCAGCTTTGATATAATTTTTGACTTCATTTATGTCTGCCAGCTTGAAATAGCCTTGGCTGATGAGAAACTCGGCCAGTTTTTCCTTTTCAGGCTTTAACTCCTCATACATAGACTTCTTTTTCTTGCATCTTCTAGAAGTTCCGCTAATAACCTCAAGCTGATCCTCATCCACAAAAATACCCAACCTGTACAAAATCTCTTCTTTCATAAGCCTTGCTTCAGCTGTGAAGTTCCCGCTGACATGTATTATCTTTTCAGGGTTGAAACCTGAAATTCTTAGAGCGGCTTGGGGGGTTCCAAATATATCCAGAATTCCTGCCTTATACAGGCGATTGTAATTAGTTTTTATGGAAAAAGTATTCAGCTCATTGTCTGCCAAATAAAATTTCCAAATTTCTTCAACTGCAACACCTTCGCTCCATTCAATACTCCGTTTTTTCTTTCCATCAACATTTACTAATATTTTATCTGAAGAATATAGGGGCCCTTCTTCCAATATTTGCCCTTTTTGAAACCCCTCATACAATTTGGCCATTTTTCCCGGGGATTGATTTATAATCTCCCTAACCAGCGGGATTCTTTTCATAACTAATTTTATGGCTTTTGCTTGAGTTGGAGTGATTTGCCAGGTCTTTTGCATAAAAGACAACCACATATAACACGAAAACAAAGTTTAAAGCACTTGCATATGATAAAAATAATCCTCTTCTTCAAATTCTTCCTCTTTTTCAGAATAATCCAATCCATTTTTCCCGCCAAGGGATATTTTTTTGCCCAATATTTTTTCCACATATTTTTTTTGCCTTTGCACATTTGCATTTTTTCCGTTTGCCGCAAGAAATGATGTAAGAAAAAGAAAATTCAAATCAACAGTCCATTGCCCTCCGTATTCGCGCACAATGGAGGGATTCCACATTTCAGGAGGAAGGGAAAAATCCTCCTTAAAATAAAATCCGTAGTCAAATATGTCAATATGCCCTTTTTCCGAAAGATGGTTGGAAAGGGAGAGAATTGAATTTGCGGAAATGCGGTTTATTGAAATGAAATATTTCTGGGGAAGGGAAAAAAGGAGCTTTTGTTCCAACACATCCAAATCTTCAGAAGTGGCGGCAACTAATTTTGTTTTCATTTCATTATCAAATAATACTTTCCACAATTCTCCCTCGATATTTGAATACAAATTTGCAGGCAAATCACAGAATAATTCATTGCACCTTATCAAATCAAAAGAAATTTCTTCAGGAAGGGAGGGATTGGAGGCATCAAATTCAATTTTAGTTATTTCGCAATAATTTTTGAATTTTGAAACAGATTTTTCTGCAGAAGAAAGGATGGGTTTTGAAAAATCTGCAAGAAAATATTTTATTTTTGACAAAATTTTGGAATCTGCTTTTCTTATTTCCTCTAAAAATGAATATGCAAATGCCCCGTTGCCCACCCCTATTTCCATTATATTGTATTCTTTTCTATTATTTTCTCCAGCATAAGCGCAAAAAGCAAGCGCATTTGCTTTTGAAAGCAACCCTTTTGAAGATTGGGCATAGGTGGAAAAGTCGTCATATATTGTTGGTTTGGCCTTTTTGTAATAAGCAGAATTTTTTTCTGCCATCCATTCGCTTAATGGCTTGAATTTCATTAAATAAACCATCCTTTTTCCGGTTTTTCGCCATCAAATTCATTTAATAATTCTTTTTGCTTTCCAGTCAATTTTTTAGGCACATCTATAATTACCCGCACATACAAATCCCCTTTTCCTCCCCCGCGCAAATGAGGCATGCCTTCCTCTTTTAGGCGCAAAAGGGTATGGGAAGGGGTGCCGGCAGGCACTTTTACTTCAGCATTTCCTGAAAGTGTGGGAGCTTTTATTTTTCCCCCAATTGCAGCTGTTGAAAATTTTATATCCACATCTGCATACAAATCATCGCCCTGCCTTTCAAACCTCTCATCTTCTTGCACATGCACATATACATACAAATCTCCGTATCCTCCGGAGCCATATTCCCCTAATCCTTCCAATCTTAGGCGGGAGCTGTTTTGTATTCCTGCAGGTATTTGCACTTCAATTTTCTCGCTTTTTCTGATAATTCCGCTCCCGTTGCATTTTTTGCACTCTTTTTCAGGCATTTGCCCGCTTCCTTTGCATGCATGACATGCAGTAACAGTTGAAAACCTTCCAAACCCCCCCAAACTTCTCACATGCTGCACCTGCCCCCTTCCCCCGCATTGCGCACATGTTTTCATTTTAGAATCTGCGCCGCCTGTGCCATTGCATTTATTGCATTCAACATTTCTTGAAACAGGAATTGTTTTGCTTGCACCTTCTGATGCATCAAGAAGGGAAATGGAAATTTCTGCGCCCAAATCCGCGCCAATATTTCTTCTCATTCCGCCAAACATAGAGCCGAATATATTTCCGAATATTCCCCCTCCAAAAGGGGAATCATCAAAATCCATTCCCATGGAGCGGAATACTTCCTCAAAATTTGCCCCGCGGAAAATGTCTTCAGTAGAATACCTTTGGTCAAACCCTGCATGCCCAAAAGTGTCATATGCCTGCCTTTTTTCATTATTTGAAAGCACTGCATATGCTTCTGAAATTTCCTTGAATTTTTCCTCTGCATCAGAAGATTTGTTTTTGTCGGGGTGATATTTTAATGCTAATTTTCGGTAAGCAGCCTTAAGTTCATTGACAGAAGCAGTTTTTGAAACCCCCAATATTTCGTAATAATCACGTTTTGTTGCCATAAATCATACGCCAGATATATTTTTTCGCTTGTTGCCCGCATGCCGGATTTTTGCAGGCATTTCAGATTTTATTTTACTTTAACTTTTTTTCCTTTTTTCGTTTTTAGTTTCATTTTCGGCAATTCTATCCTTAATATTCCGTCGGAATATTTTGCCTTTGCCTTGTCAGGGTTTATTTCCTGGGGAAGGGAAAACTGCCTGTAATAGCCTGAATATGAGCGCTCGTGGTATGCATAGCCTTTCTTTTCCTCTTTTTCTTCTTTTTTCCTCTGGGCGTGCACCCTCAGCATTCCGGGCTCGACTTCTATTACAAAATCCTCTTTATTCAACCCGGGCGCTTCTATTATTGCAACATACTTGTCTTTGTGCTCTTCCAAATCAGCCAATGGCTGGCGCAATGTTGGCATGCGCATTCCAAACCTTCCCACAGGATGGCGCGGCACTGTTAAAAAATCATCAAACATGCTGTCCATCCTTCTCCGCATTTCATCCATTTCAGCAAAAGGATCTATCACCCTCACAGCCCGCACAGGCATTTTTTCTTTTTTCTCTTCTTTCCCCATATTTTTCACCCCGCAAAAAAATTATTTTTTCTTGAATTCGGCATCTATTGTGTCATCTCCGCCTTTTTTTCCTTTTTTATTTCCTCTGCCGGAAGAGCCCCCTGCACCAGTTCCTGCGCCGGTTCCGCCGGGAGGGGTTTGCCCTCCGCTTTGCTTGTATATGTGCTCCCCTATTTTTGTAAGCAGGGATTTGAGGGAGTCTAGGGCAGATTTTACTTTTGCAGAATCTTTTGTTTTAAGGGATTCTCTCAATTCTTCAACTTTTTCATCAATCTGCTTTTTCAATTCAGCAGGTATTTTGCCCCCATACTCTTTCAAAGTTTTTTCTGTTGAATAAACTGTCACCTCACCCTCATTAATAATTTCCACACTTTCCTTTCTTTTCTTATCCTCTTCTGCATGGGATTCTGCCTCTTTCATTTTCTTTTCAATTTCACTCTTGTCCATTTTATTCGGAGCAACAATCTGTATTTTCTGCTCCTTGCCGGTGCCTTTGTCTTTTGCGCCTACATGGATTATTCCGTTTGCATCAATGTCAAATGTTACCTCAATTTGAGGCACCCCTCTCGGTGCGGGAGGAAGTCCGACTAATGAGAAGCGGCCCAATTCCATATTGTCATTTGCCATCGCCCTCTCCCCCTGCAATACTTTTATTTCAACAGCAGGCTGGTTGTCTGCCGCAGTGGAGAATATTTGGCTTTTCTTTGTTGGAATGGTTGTATTTCTTTCAATTAATTTGGTAAATACCCCCCCAAGCGTCTCAATTCCCAAAGAAAGTGGAGTAACATCAAGCAAAAGCACGTCTTTTACTTCCCCTGCAAGCACACCTGCCTGTATGGCAGCGCCCATTGCAACGCATTCCATGGGATCTACTCCCCGTTCAACTTTTTTGCCGGCAATTTTTTCAACAAATTTCTGCACAACGGGCATTCTTGTAGGCCCCCCTACCATGATTATTTTGCTTATATCATCTGCCTTCAATTTTGCGTCAGAAAGCGAGTTCATTAGCGGCTGTTCGCACCTCTGAATTAATGGGTCAACAAGCTCTTCAAGCTTGGCACGGGTCAATTTATATGCAAAATGCTTTGGCCCCTCTTTTGTTGCTGAAAGGTAAGGAAGGTTAATTTCAGATTCAAGGGTGGTTGATAATTCTATTTTTGCCTTTTCAGCGGCTTCGCGCATTCTCTGCAATGCCATGGGGTCTTCCTTCACGTCAATGCCGCTTTCCTTTTTGAAAATATTTGCCAGATAAGTTACTATTTCCTCATCCATGTCAGTTCCGCCAAGCTGGGTGTCTCCTGAAGTGGATTTTACTTCAAACACTCCCCCTCCGAATTCCATTACTGTAACATCAAGGGTGCCTCCCCCCAAATCAAATACCAGTATTTTATGGTCTCCGGCCCCTTTGTCCAATCCGTATGAAAGGGATGCGGCAGTGGGTTCGTTGATAATTCTTACAACTTCCAATCCAGCAATTTCGCCCGCATCTTTTGTTGCCTGCCTTTGGTTGTCATTGAAATAGGCGGGCACTGTAATAACCGCTTTTTTAACAGGAGTGCCGAGAAAATCTTCTGCATCTTTTTTTATTTTTGTCAATATCATTGCAGAAAGCTCTTGGGGGGTGTATTCTTTTCCCCTTAAATTGTATTTGTGGGAAGTGCCCATTTTCCTCTTAAAACTGGTAACAGTATTTTCAGGGTTGGAAACTGCCTGCCTTCTTGCAGGCTCTCCCACCAGTCTTTGCCCGTCTTTTGCAAATGCAACATAAGAAGGGAAAGATTTCCCGTACTGGCTTGCCCCTTCTGCAGAAGGTATTAATACCGGCCGCGCGCCTTCAAGCACGGCTGCTGCAGAATTGCTTGTTCCCAAATCAATGCCTATTATTTTTGACATAAAACTTCACCTCATAAATATAATTTTTTTATTTTCATTTGCTTATTTTTCCTCTTTATTTTTTTCCTCCCCGCTCGCTTCTTTTTTCCCCCATAAATATTTCGCTTACTTTTTCATCCGCATTATTTCGCCTCATTTTTCTTTTCATCAACATTTTCTTTTTTGCCAGAATAAACGCTTACTTGTGCAGGGCGCAGAAGCCTTTCTCCGACAAGGTATCCTTTTCTCAAAACTTTTGCAATTTCCTCTTCATTCCCGCCAGGCACCTGCATCATTACTTCATGAAAATGCGGGTTGATGTTTCCTGAGCAGGGAATTTCCCTCACTCCTGAAGAGGAAATAATTGAATTCAGTTTTTTTGAAAGCAATTTCATGCCATCATCATCTTTTTTATGCAAAAGGGCTGAATCAAATTCATCGCGCAATACAAGCAATTGCAATAAAACATCCTCTTTTCCAATCTGCCTTGCCATTTGCTTTTCCTTTTCAACCCTTTTTTTGTAATTGTCAAATTCTGCCGCAATTCTTTTCAAATCATTTTCATATTCCTTGCATTTTTTCTCTAAATTTCCCTCTTTTGCATATTTTTCCTTTTCGCCTTTCGCTTGCATGCTGTGTTCTGTGCTTTCATCCTTCCATTTTTCCTTTTCGTCGTTCGCTTGCATGCCATCTTCAGCCTTTCCATCCTTCCCGCTTTTTTCATTTTCGCCTTTCTTATGCTTCCCTTCTTTTCCCATAAAAATTCACCATCAATTTTTTTCCTTCTTTTTTTCAGAATCCCCGCCTTCCACAGCAATTATCCTTCTTCTGGGCCTTTTTGGCATTGGGGGAAAATATTCATCATCAATTCTTTCTGCCAGCACTTCAGCTTCATTCATCATCATATCCATCTCCCCCCGCATCCTTCTTACAATTTCTGAAAATCCTGAAGGCAAAATCAGGTATTTGTGCTGCTTTCTTTGCACAATTCCCGCATTTTCCAATCTTTTGAGGTGGTGCATAACAGTAATTCTGTTAAGCCGGGCAAGCCCTGCAAGCTCGGAGCTTCCTATGGGAGAATCTGCTGATTCCTCCAGCATGGTGCGTATAACAGTGGTAACAGTGCCGTCCAAATCCCTTCTGGAAACCAGGCGGATGGAGCGACAAAGCCTTTCAAGCTCGTCCTCCTCTGTTAATGCAGCAGGGGAAGCTCTTTTTGATTTTACAAGTGTTAATATCATATTTACAATTATGAAAGTAAAACTATTTAAATGTATATACCATATTGACACTTTCCCTATTCCGCCTTTTTCTTCTCAATAAAGCTTCTTAATGTAAAATATGCAAAGCGCAAAATGGATTGCAGGAAATAGAATGCGCTTCCCCTGAATTTCATGAGAAAGTAGGCTACAATAAGAAGAACAAGGGCTTCAACAAGTATGATAATAATCTCGGTTTTCCGCTCCTCTTCTATTTTCTTTGTCACCTCTTCGGGAATTTCCTCTTCGGTAATTCCCCCCGGAGGCGGCTTGACATATGTGCTTTTCAAAAGCTGGATTGTAAGGGTTGCATTTTCATAAGGGCTTGTTGCAACTATGTCAAATCTCGTATCTTCAACAACGCAAAATATCCTGTAAAAGCGTATATGGCTTTGGTTGAAAGTCTGGTTTTGCTCCAAAGTGAGCGCCAAAGTTTGGTTGCCGTCTTCTGCTTTTGCCACAACCTGCTTCATCACCCCTTTTCTCGGGTCGGTTATATTCACCTCAACCCTGTAGCAGGATTCTCCCAAATGTATAATTGATGGGTCATGGATTTTCAGCAGCTGTTTGGATATTAATTTGTCTGAAAGGTTTTGGGAGAGGTTGAAAGTTTTTGTGTATGTGTAATTGTAAATCTCCCAGGAAAGGTTTATTTGCTCATAAGACACGTCAAAAATCCTCAAATAACCTATAGAATCTGTCCTGTAAATTATGGTGTAATTTCCTGCTTTTATTGTAAACAAATGGTCTGAAAGCACTTTTCCGGTAGACTCATACATCTGCACTGTCCAATTATAGCTTTTGTTTGAATCAACCAATTTCGGAGTGGTGAAGGGGTAGTTTATTGAAATGAAAAATGAGCGCTTTGTTTCATTTATGTCTGGGGGGAGAAATTCAAATTCTTCCATAAACCCGCTGTGCTCAACCCTTCCGTTTACCAAAGAGCGCGAGGGAAGGCGGAATTGCGCAATTCCGTTTGAGCTTGTCTTTTTTTCAAGGAAAATCGGCTGGAAAATTCTCACTTTTATTCCGCTCATCGGCGTGCCTTCCTCGTTAAGTACCCTCACGCGGTATGTGTCAAAAATAAAGGGCATTGAGAAATTTGCATAAATTTCCCTCGGCTCTTTTTTCGGTATTCTCACCCTGAGCATTTCAGAAGACCAGTAGGGGGAGTATGCTTCCAATTGCATATAATCTGAAGGGGTTGAATTTTCAGTAAAATAAATTATGGTTTCCCACCTTCCCCCCACATCTGTAAATCCCTCATCATAAACATTTTCAATAGTTTCATTAATCAATTCCTGGTAATTTGCAACCACCTGCACATCAGAAACAACATGGCCCTCCCCGTCATAAACAACAACAATCAAATCCACACTCTCTTCTACTGCAAAAAGCGCGCCTGAGAGAAAGAGAAAAAATAGGGCGAATACTGCCTTGAAAGCGCTTTGCTTTTCCATCAAATTAAGAATAGATGGGAGATTTAAAATTCCTTGCCTGTAAAAAACGCATTCAAATTAGTTAAAAAGACCAATTGCACTAAATTTAATCTGCGGGCCCGTAGCTCAGCCTGGATAGAGCGGTGTCCTCCTAAGAGCCCTTTTTCTTTCTTGGAAGAAAGAAAAAACCCTCGGGGAAAAAGAAAGAACCGACGGCATTTTCCAAAAAGAAAGAAAAGGAATGCAGGAGACAGACAAAGGCCGTGAGTTCAAATCTCACCGGGCCCGA
>JBDRNY010000040.1:0-5391 GCA_043810635.1 Microcaldota archaeon
CGGTGCCAGTTGGCCTGATTCTGCAGACCAGCAATGCAATGCCGGCAATACAGTTGTCCAATTTTGCAATTCCCAGGGAACTGCTTGGTATGACTTGGAAGATTGCACATCACAGGGAATGGTTTGCGTAGAAACTTCTGCCACAACTGCAGAATGCCAATCCCAGAGCGGATGCACAGACGGCGAGAAAAGATGCAACCCAGACCCAAATTATCCTGATGATTTGCAAACATGCATAAACGGGCAATGGGGAGGGGATGTATCATGCTTCCTTGGCTGTACAGACAATGGAAACAATGATGTTTATTGCGATGAGTGTGATGCACTGCATCCCTGCATGAATGTGGGGTATGAATGCGTAAATGGAAAATGCGTGGAAGACACTTCTTGCATCGATGATGGCACATATCCATACTGCGACGGCGATGTTTCAGTAAAATGCACAAATAATGAAATTGAAAGGGAAGTATGCGAGGAAGAATGCCAAAATGGCAGGTGTGTCTATGTTACCCATAGCTGCTTTTCCTCTGAAAATGGAGACAGGCGATGCAATTCAGGCGATGCAGAAGAATGCAAGCTGTTTGGCTCAAGCACAACGATTTACATGTGGCAAATGGTTGATGAATGCTCTGCAAGGGGCGAAGAATGTGTTAACGGATATTGTGTAGTTGACATCGGCCCCTCATGCGATGGTTCCAATTTGGGGGAAAGGATATGCACTAATGATGATAAAATAGATGAGTGTGTGCAGGGCGGCTCATACACTTATTTCTGGAATACTGTTGATGACTGTGCAGCAAGAAATATGATTTGCACAGACACCACCTCTCCTGTTTCATGCATTATTCCGCCATGCACTGAAGGGGATGAAAGGTGTGATGTAAGAAGTGAATATGACGAAATTCTCCAGACATGCAATAGCAACAATGAGTGGGAAGATACAACAAATTGCTGGAATAGCGGGAATGTATGCGAGCAAACCGGAAACAGTGCCGAATGCGTGCGTTGCAGATTGGAAGAAACCCGCTGCACCGGATGGTATTGGGATGTAGAAACATGTGAGCAAACAAATAATAGAAGAGAATGGGTGAGCGGCCAATGTTCTGCAGGGGAGAAATGCCTTACCAATCTTTGTGAGGATGATTCAGGCACGCCCAATTGCATACCGGGCATGCTTGCCTGCGGAGAAGGAAGCGATGGAAACACAGCCTACCGCTGTGATAATGATGGCAACTGGGTTGATGCAGTTATGTGCAACACTCCGCAATTTGTATGCGATAATGGGGAATGCACTGACAATCCATCAGAAGGCCCGTGCTTTACCGGGGAGGTCGAGTGCGATGGGGGAAGCACCGGCCTTTATGTAATGCAGTGCCGCGGAGGCGGGAGCAAAGGCTACTGGGTTGCTGTAGACTATTGCGAGGGCGACACCTATTGCTCCTGGGACGGCGAAGATTTTGCACAATGTATACCTGGAAGGTAAAAAATTCCATTCACCTCCCTTTCCCCTACTTTTTTAAAGGATTCAGGCGTAGATGCATTCGGCAACCAGTATACAGGCGGTCGATAAATTGTACTATATAAGCAAAATCAAATTCAGGGGCTTCAAGTCATTTAAAAATGCCGAGGCAGAGTTTCCCACAGGATTTATTGCATTGGCCGGGCCCAACGGAAGCGGAAAAAGCAATGTAGCTGATGCAATAAGGTTTTGCTTCGGGGAAATGGGCGCAAAAGCAATAAGGGTAAAGCGCGCTTCTGAATTAATCCATATAAATTCCTCGAGGGGGGAAGTTACAGTAGTAATTGAAGGAAATGCAAAAGATGAGGAAAGGTTTGAAATTATAAGAAGCATAAAAGAGGACGGCAAAACTTCTTACAGATTGAACGGCCGCCCCCTTACACGCACCAATGTATTAGAATCCTTGCGCCCCCACGGATTGGAAATAGGGCACCACAATATAATTGCCCAGGGGCAGGTGCAAAGAATAGTTGAAATGCATGCAAAAGACAGGCGGGGGATAATTGATTCTGTTGCAGGAATATCTGAATTTGAGCAAAAGAAAAAGGAAGCATTAAGCGAATTGTCAAAAGTGGAGACAAAAATTTCAGAGGCAAAAATAGTGATGGCTGAAAGGGGCGCCTATCTTTCGGAATTGGAAAAAGAAAAAGACGCCGCGCTCGCGCATTTGGATGCAAAAAAGAATTTGGAGCGCTCCCGTGCAACTTTGCTTGACACGGAATTGCAAAAATTAAACAAATCTTTTGATTCTCTTTTGCAAAAAAGGAGCGAAATAACAAAAGAATTGGATGAAATAAATTCAAAATTAGCGGAATTTCAAAAAAATAAGAATGAATTTGAGGGGAAGAGAAAGGAATTGGCAGACAAGATTGGCAGCAATGCAAAAAAAGAAACCCTTCTCGGCCAGATGCAGGATGCGAAAGTGGATATTGCCCAAAAAACAACTTTGCTTGAAGAAAAGAAAAGCCAGAAAGAGGAATTGATTGAGGCAAGAAAAGAATTGATGGATAAGAAAACAGCCCTTACCCATGATTTGCATGTTGCACAAGCGCAAATAAAGCAAAAAGAGCAGTATTTGCAGAAATTAAAGGAAGAATTGGAAAAAGCGAAAAAAGAGGCGGGCATATCCGACGAAAAAGACGAAAAAGACGCTCATTTGGAAAAAGTGCAGGAATTGCTTTTATCAGCAAAGGAAAAGAAGGCAAGCTTGGAAGGAAGTCTTTCAGGAATAGAAAAAATGGTTGCACACAGCACCCAGATGGTTGAAAATGCGGAAGCCGAATATAAAAAATTGGAAGGAGCGGGAAAAAACGAAGAAATTGAAAAATATTCAAATTCAATAAACCAAATAAGCAGCCAGCTGGACAAATTGTTTGAAGAGGAGAAGGAATTAAACAAAAAAATACCCTCGCTTGACAAGCAAATGCTTGAGGCAAAGGAAAGGGTAGCCTCTTTGCGCGGCTCTGCCTCCCCTGCATCAAGAAATCCCGCACTTATTACAGTAAAATCATTGAAAGAAGACAAAACTCCGGGCATATATGGCACGGTTTCTGAATTGATAAATGTGGACGGGGAATATGAAGCTGCCGTGGAAGCTGCAGCAGGCGCCCGCCTCAACTATGTAATTGTAGACACCGTAGACACTGCCGATTTTATAATAAAAAAATTAAAATCCACAAAATCCGGAAAATGCTCTTTCATCCCCCTCGACAAAATAGCATTTAACAAGCATTCCCCCAACCCCCCTTCCGGCTCTTTGGGAAGAATGACAGATTTTGTTGACTATCCCCCCCAGATTGACAATGCAATGCGCTATTTGTTTGACACCACCTTCCTTGTGCAAAACATTTCCTCTGCAAAAAATATAGGGGTGGGGAAATTCAGGATGGCGACAATTGAAGGGGAGTTGCTTGAGCGCTCGGGAGTAATAACCGGAGGCTCGCTTAAATCAAACTTAATGGCCCGCTCCTCCCTCCAGCGTGCGGAAAAAGATGTTGATTCCACAAAATCCGAGAGAGATTCCCTTTATTCCTCCCTTTATTCAGTAAGGGATGAAATGCAGAAATCAAGAAAAGAAAGGGCATCGCTTGAATTAAAGCTTCGCACAAAAGAGGCTGAATTCGGCTCTGTTTCAGAAAGAAAAGCAAGAATGGAAAAAATAAACGGAGAAATTTCAAAATGGAAATCAGAATTATCCACTTCCCAATCCGAGATTAAAAGCGCAAAAAATGAAATTTCCTCTTTGCAGGAAAAGGAAAAATCCCTTTCATCAAAAATCCAAGAATTGAAAAAAGCCCAGGTTGAAAGAAAAGAGGAGCAAAAGAAAATAGCGGGCGCAACCCGGGAAAATTATGAAAAACTACTTGAGCAGCATTCCTCCTTCTCATCTGAAATTGACGGCAAGAGGCAGGAGGGAAAACTTTTGCAAACCCAGCTGGATTCGCTTGCAAAGGAAATAAATGAAAATTCCAAGGATGTGGAAGGAGCCGGGGAAAAAATAAAAGAGCTTGAAAAGCAGGCTGAAAATTCCAAAACCCACCTTTTCTCGCTTGAGGAAAAATTAAAGGAAGCAACCGCCACAGTAAAAAAACATTATGCAAAAATGCAGAAATTGCAGGAAGAATTGGATGAAATAGGGAGGCGGGAAGGCCAGCTGAAATTTTCGCATGACAGTTTCACAAAAGAATTAAACGAAATCAACATAAAGCACGCATCAACAGAAACAAAATTGGTTGATTTGAAGGCAGAATGGGAAAAATACCCGAATATAGAATTATTCAAGGAAACAACAAAAACCCGGCTTGAAGAGATGGCAAAAGAATCCGAGGAAAAAATAACCCAGCTCGGGGAAGTCAACCAAAAAGCCCCCGAGCTTTACACGCAAAAAAAGAAAGATTTGGAGGAAATGGAAGGCAAGGTAAAAACTTTGGATAGCGAGAAGACTGCGGTCATTTCCCTTATTGAGGAAATTGAAACAAAGAAAAAAACCATTTTCCTTGACACTTTTGCGGTTGTCAACGAGCATTTCAAAAAATTATTTGGCATGGTATTCAAGGGCGAAGGCTCCCTTGCATTGGACGACCCCGAAAACCCCCTGGATTCCGGCCTGAGCATGAGGGCAAGGGGATTGAATGAAAAAAGGGACAGGTATATGGAAGCCATGTCAGGAGGCGAAAAAACCCTTCTCTCCCTTATGTTCATCTTTTCTTTGCAAATGAAAAAACAAGCTCCATTCTACATACTTGACGAGGCAGAAGCAGCGCTTGACAAGACAAATGCAATCAAAATGGCGGATTTCATAAAGCAGATGAGCAAAAACTCCCAATTCATAGTTATAACCCACCACGACACCCTTCTTTCGGCCGCAGATGTTGTGCTTGGAGTTACAAGAGGCGCTGAAGGCTCGAAGATTGTGGGAGTGCAGCTCAGCTCAGGCTCCCCTTTTCTCAAAGGCCAGCCATCCTCTCCAAAAAAACAGGAAGTCAGCACTGCAAAAGTGGGCAAAACAAGAAAAAAATAATTCTAATTCCTGCCCTCTGTCAAATATTAACTTCGAACTTTTAAATACTGCTCTCATCCCCAGCAAAACAGCTCTAGGCTTCCCAAAACAAATATAAATTACTCTTCAGTTTACTCCCCATGACATCCAAAGCACAAGTGTCTGCAGAGATGATACTTCTTCTTGGCGCAATGCTGGTGCTTGTATTAATCATTTTGCTTTTTATGGGAGGATTCATAACTCCAGATGCAAAAATTACCTATTCAGTAAGCTATTGGAAAGGAAATGCAGCCCCCCTGAAAATAAATGAATTTGGCATGCTTTATTCTGCTTCCCCTTCAGATGATGCAGTTGAAATGAATTTATCAATGAA
>JBDRNY010000041.1:0-5364 GCA_043810635.1 Microcaldota archaeon
CCGATTATTTGAGCATTAATTCCATTCTTTTTGGAAATTTCAATTACTCTCCCCGCTTCATTTTCATTTACAACTACAACCATCCCCACGCCCATATTAAAAGTGCGGTAGCATTCCCTCGCATCCTTCACTTTCTTTTCAATTTCCTCAAATATTCCCTTCGCAGGAGGCATATTATTTAATACAAACCCGCACCCTGAATATTTTCCAATTCTAATTAGTTTTGAAAACGCCCCTCCTGTAATATGCGCAATTCCGTGCACATCTGCATTTCCAATCATTTCCATTACCGCATTTACATAAATTTTAGTAGGCACAAGCATTTCTTTTCCAAATTTCTTAATATTTAATATTTTCCTTGCAAGGGTAAATCCGTTTGAATGCAATCCGGAAGATTCCAATCCTATCAATACATCATTTTCTTTTATCTTCTCGCCCGTAATAGTTTCACCCTCACACACACCAACAACTGTCATCGCAAGGTCGTAGTCTGCATTCCCGTATTTCTTATCGCTTTTTATCATATCCGGCAATATTGCAGTTTCCCCCCCAACAAGCGCAATTCCCGCCTCCTTGCATCCAACAACCAATCCCTTCATAATTTCCCTGACCAATTTCCCGTCCTCTTTGGAAATAGCAAGATAATCCACCCCGACAATCGGCTTAGAGCCAACACATATCAAATCATTTGCATTCATTGCAACAGCATCAATTCCAATACTATCATGCTTTCCCATTGCCTGCGCAACAAGAATTTTGCTCCCCACCCCGTCGCAATGAATAGTCATTTTCTTCCCGTCTATTTCAAAAATTCCGGCATAATGCCCGGCAAGGAAGTTAGGGGTATATTTGTTTGATGTTTGGGCAAGGGATGCATTAATCCCCTCCTGCATTTTCCTTATTTTTTTCACATCCACTCCGCTTTCTGAGTATGTTCTTACCATAATTCTAATCCCTCTCCAAAGCTTAAAAACATGCAATTTCCGCATTTAATAGTTCAAGGCGCAATATTTTTTCTTTTTAATCTTTCCCTATAATATTAAATACTTTGGTTTTGCAACACTTTACAGTATATGCATATTATGCGTATTTTTTATCGAGGTGTATAAATGGCTACAGTAAAAATTTCAGGATTGCGCCCCGGAAGCGGAAATGTGACTGTTGAGGGCGAAATTACTGCAAAAGAGGAGCCCAGGGAAGTGGTTACCCGCTACGGCAAAAAAACCCGTGTTGCAAATGCAGTGCTTAAGGATGAATCCGGAGAAGTGCAGCTTTCCCTTTGGGGAGATGACATTGAAAAAGTGAATATCGGGGACAAAATATCCATTGAAAACGGGTGGATATCTGAATTCAAGGGAAATTTGCAAATTTCTGCAGGAAAATTCGGAAAGATTAATGTGCTTGGCGCAGGAGGAGAATAATTTTTATTCTTTATCCTGCATTATATATACAACTATATCCAGCATATTTTCTGCAAATTATATTTTGAAAATTATATTTTTGAGGTGAATTTATATGGCAGGCAGAATGGAAGGTCAGCAATATTATGTATTGCCTGAAGGGGCAAGCCGCGTTATCGGAAGGGATGCACAGCGCACCAATATAGCAATAGGATATGCTGTTGCAAACATCATCCGCACCACCCTGGGCCCGAAGGGAATGGATAAAATGCTTGTATCTGATTTGGGTGATATTGTAATCACAAATGACGGTGCAACCATTTTGGAAGAAATGAACGTCGAGCACCCGGCTGCAAAAATAATGGTTGAAATTGCAAAAACCCAAGATAAGGAAGTGGGGGACGGCACCACCACTGCGGTAATGATTTCAGGAATGCTTCTCAAAAAAGCGGGGGATTTGCTTGACCAGGATATTCATGCTTCAACAATTGTAAATGGATATACCCAGGCAGCCAGAAAATGCGAAGAATATCTTGACAAAATATCAATGAGAGTAACCATAACTGACACTGTTTCTCTTGAAAAAATGGCCCAAATAGCAATGGGCTCAAAATCCGTGGGCGCAAGCATGTCAAAAGAAATGCTTGCAAAGCTTGTTGTAAAAGCAGTTACCCAGGTTGCTGAAAAAAAATCAGGAAAATATGTAATTGACCATGATTTGATTAAAATCGAGAAAAAAGCAGGGGGGGATATCGACGATACCCGATTAATACAAGGAGTGCTTATTGACAAGGAAGTTGTGCATTCAGGCATGCCCAAAGAAGTGAAAAATGCAAAAATAGCCCTTGTGGATTCTGCTCTTGAAATTGAAAAAACCGAAGTTGATGCAAAAATCGAAATAACCTCTCCCGAGCAGATGCAATCCTTCCTTGCACAAGAGGAAAAAATGCTCAAAGACATGGTTGAAAAAATACACAAAGCGGGCGCAACCGTTCTCTTCTGCCAGAAGGGGATAGACGACATGGCCCAGCACTTTTTAGCAAAAAAGAAAATACTTGCTATAAGAAGGGTGAAAAAATCCGACATGGAAAAGCTTGCCCGCGCAACAAGCGCGCGCATAGTTTCAGCCTTGGATGACCTCTCTTCCTCGGATTTGGGAAGCGCTGGAAATGTTGACGAGCGCTCAATTGCAGGCGAGAAAATGGTATTTGTAGAAGATTGCAAAGATGCAAAATCTGTCACAATATTTGTGCGCGCATCCACCGAGCATGTTGTTGCAGAAGGGGAAAGGGCTATTGTTGATGCAATAGGCGCAGTTTCCTCTGCAATTGAAGACGGAAAATATGTTACAGGCGGCGGCTCAATTGAAATGGAATTGGCTGCCAAGCTTTCCAAATATGCTGCCGAAGTTGGCGGAAGGGAGCAGCTTGCGATTGCTGCATTTGGAGAGTCATTGGAAACAGTGCCCCGCACTTTGGCAGAAAATGCTGGCATGGATGCAATAGACGCACTTGTAGCCCTTCGTGCAAAGCACGGGAAGGAAGGGGGGGCTTATTTTGGCGTTGATGTATTTAACGGCAAAATTTCAGACATGAAAGCTGCCGGAGTGTTTGAGCCTGCTAAAGTGAAAAGGCAGGCAATTGCCTCAGCATCAGAAGCTGCGAGGATGATTTTAAGAATAGATGACATGATTTCCTCAAAAGCAAAAGGAGGCGCACCCGGAGCTCCCGGAATGGGCGGCATGGGCGGCGGCGGGGATTACTAAGCCAAAGCCCTAGCTATGGCAGAATCCCGGGAATAGAGGCGCACCCGGAATGGGAAATATTAGCCCATTTTCCTCTTTTTTGAGTTTCGAAAAGTATATAAATATGTTTTGCGCTTATTGTGTTTAGGTGTGGTATTATAAAGTGATAATACCCTTGAACAATTATTGTTGCGGGTGATATGTAATGACAGTATATAGGAATCCTTCTCAAAATAAGGGAAATGTACCTGGTTCAAACACTGGTAAAAATAATGCAAAACAAATAGGAAAAACCCTTTCTTTTCTTCTTCCATTAGTCGGTGTGGCTGTAGCTTGCAATGAATTTGGAACAGACGCCGGAAAAACCGTTATTGATAGCGTGAGAAAGACAAGCGATACTACTGTGGTCCGGGATACTACACAAAAAGAATCCCCTGTTGACACCACTCGCTTTGACGGAAGAACTCTTTTTGACATGGGTGGAAAATGGTTTCCGAGCGGCCGTGAAGGCTATGTAATCGGAAGAGACACTCTTGTTGTTTCAAAAGTATACCGAAAGTCAGGCAAATATGTCTGTGATTTTAATGTTATTAATGCTGACAGCAACAAAGTGGTAAAAACCATAAAAGAAGTTGGAAAAAACGATGTAATTGACCACAATGGCACCAAACTTAAAATCCTTAATTTTGAAGATCCTCTTCCCCTAGGAAGTTCAAGAAAAGCACATCTTGAGCTTGTATCTGTTGACGGTCTACAGTCAAGCCCGGGGCATGTTGAATTTGCAAACAGGAAATTTCATGAGCTAAAAGAGGGCAGGAACAGGTTCATGGTAGACATCTGGTCAGCAGACAAAAAGAAAGGTCAAGACAAAGAATACTCCCTTGGGCCAGTAGATTTGGATGTTGACATTATATTTAACGGCATTGACGGGCAAGACTTTCTTTCTGCAAACAATGGCAGGATAAATATGATACTTCAGGATACTGTTCGCCTTGCAAAAGATGCTCTTTTCAAATACAGAAACGCACGCTTTTCAGACGGGGACAAAGTCAGCCTTTGGGTAAAATATGAAAACCTTGAAAACAAAACCTCTGATTCGGTTGCAGTTGACGTCGGAGAAGGGCTTTACCCGGTAACCCTATCCCAGCTAAACAATCTTTACAATGTTGATATAACAATAACCGACGGCCAGATTATAGAAATTAAAGGCACGCCATTTGACCTCAGTCAAATAGTTTTTGCTGCACATATAAAAATGTCAGCCGATGGAAAAGATGTAGATGAAATGCAGTTGCATATCGGCGAAGGAAACACTAAGGATGTTAAAGGAATGCAGACAGGATATCACACTGTTTCAATCAGAATAAAGGAGGTAAAATAATTCAATGCATTAAATTTGCATTTCTTGCCGGCAGGGGGATGTTCGGACAAAACCCTTGGCGAATGGTCGAATTAGGTGCTCTTCTGTCTTGGATCGCTTGCGCCTAATTTTCGAAAATCCATTCCGTCAAAAATCACCCCAACTTTCCAGCCCGAACCCCAAGCTTGCCGGCAAACGCCTTTTTTTGCTTTTAAATGCCCATACAGAAATCTTTTATAGCCCAAATCGCATATGTTTTCTGTACTATTTTAGTTTTGGGAGGTTTTTCTATGAAACAAATTACAGTAATTGTAGATGATGAAGTGGGGAAGCTTGCAGACATTTCCTTTATCCTCGGAAAGTCAAAAATAAACATAGATTCCATTTCTGTAGGAAATGTAGGCGGAAAAGGAATTA
Organism: Microcaldota archaeon; assembly: GCA_043810635.1. Classification (GTDB taxonomy): domain Archaea; phylum Micrarchaeota; class Micrarchaeia; order Anstonellales; family Anstonellaceae; genus 1-14-0-10-45-29. Next base: position 4,922 of record JBDRNY010000041.1, read on the forward strand.
TCAATTTAACAGTAAAAAACGAAGGCAAGGCAATCTCAGTCCTTTCAGCAAACGGATACCAGTGCCTTAAATCAAATGTTATTGTAACCAAGCTTCCAAACAAGCCAGGAGAGCTTGCAAAAATGACAAAGCTTCTCTCTGACAACAAAGTAAATATTGACACCGTATCCGTCATAACCCAGGATGAGAGATATTCAATTTATTCCCTCAAGGTTGACAAAATATCAAAAGCAGAGAAAATACTCAAGCCTTACATGGATATTGAGGATTAGGCTTTTTCCTCTTCTTTTTAAATTTAAATATATGCTAATATATTTACAATGATTGCGAGCGGGAAAGCCTGCCCTTTTAAAGGGCAGGATGAGAGCGAGCCAATAAGCCAGTGGAAAGTTACCCCTTCCAAACTTCTTTATAAAGCCCCTGCAACAGCTTATCATGCGCAA
>JBDRNY010000042.1:0-12666 GCA_043810635.1 Microcaldota archaeon
CATATATTGTTTTTGCATGCGCAATTATCCTGCCGCTTAATATTGGCTTTTTCTTTTCATTCAGGGGGCAGTTTAAATCCGCCCTGCAAAAAACTGTTTTTCCTTTCAAATCCACATTGTCTAGTGTGCTGAAATTCATAAATTCACCAAAATTGCAATAAAAGGATTGGGTAGGATAAGATTTAATTTGTTTGGAGAGAAAGCAAAAGCATAAATCAAGTTTGCAGGTGAAAAAATGAAAGTTGCAATAAACGGATTTGGAAGGATTGGAAGGGTGGTGCTGAGAGCGGCATTGGATATGGGTGTGTTGGGGGAAAAATTTGAATTAGTTGCAATAAATGACCCCGGAGGGGCTCAAAATGCGGCCCAATTGCTGAAATATGATTCTGTGCACGGGAAATTGGAAGAAGAATTGAAAGTGGGCAAGGATTGGGTTTCTGTTGACGGGGTGAGAATTCCTATAGTGTCTGAAAGAGATCCTTTGAAATTGCCTTGGAAAGAGATGGGTGTGGAAACTGTGCTGGAATGCACAGGAGTGTTTAGAAAAAGGGATGAAGCGGCAATGCATATTAGTGCTGGGGCAAAAAAAGTGCTGATTTCTGCGCCGGCTAAAGACAAGGTGGATGCAACAATAATTATGGGAGTAAATGAGCAGGAATATGACAGGAAAAAGCATTCAATTATATCAATGGCTTCTTGCACCACAAACTGCCTTGCGCCTGTTGTCAAATTAATTAATGATAATTTTAAAGTAAGAGATGGATTTATGACAACAATCCATGCATATACCAATGACCAGAGGGTGCTGGATACATATCACAAAGATGTGAGAAGGGCAAGGGCTGCGGGAGTGAATATTATTCCTACTTCTACAGGCGCGGCAAAAGCAATAGGGGAAGTAATACCTGAAATGGCAGGAAAAATGGATGGAATTGCATTAAGAGTGCCGGTTGCATGCGGTTCGATTACAGATATGGTGTTTAATGTGGAAAAAAAAGTAGGTGTGGGGGAAGTAAATGAAGTGTTTAAGAAAGCTGCCAAGGGGAAGATGAAAGGAATATTGGAATATTCGGAAGAGCCGCTGGTATCTACTGATGTTGTTGGAAATGCGCATTCTTCAATAATTGACGGGGAGCTGACTAAAGTTATTGGAAATAGCGTGAAAGTGCTTGCATGGTATGATAATGAATGGGGCTATTCATGCAGAATGGTAGATATGGTAACTAAAATTTTGTAGATAGATGCAGATTACGATGGAAAAATCAAAACACCCCTCCTTTGAATATGTATGGAAGACAGGGGAAAGAAAGAAGGCGGGCAGGCTGCTGCCGGCGCTAGGGCTTTTTGCCTCTCTTTCCCTGTTTTTGGTTATTCTCCTAAGGCATGGCATGGGGTTTGATTTGCTTGAATATATTTTTCTTCTTTTTTCCATGCTTATGGGATTGAGGTTTTTGCTGCCTGCATTACAATGTGTGCGGAAAATCTTTTCAGATTTGTATGTTATAGCTGATGAGAATGGGCTGGATATTGACAGTGCGGACAGGCTTGTTATTGGATGGGAAGAGGTTGAAGAGGTGGCAAGGCTTGAATTTGATGTATGGTGGCTTGAGAATCCTCTCAATAGAATCCTCTTTGATATCAGGCATCTTGGGTTTGGGCCGGCAGTAGTTTTGGATGTGTGTGAGAGGGGGCAGTGGTATGCGCTCAAAACAGGAAAAGGGAGGGGGTGGGATATATTCAGATGGTACAGGCCGGGCTTTTATTATTTTAAAATAGCGGAAAATAAGAAGGGGAAATTTGAAAGGGTTGTAAGGCATTTTGGAAAGTACGGGGGAAGGATGAAGAGTTTTGAAGAATTTTTAGAGTGGGCAGAAGGTTGAGTAAAGGTTTTAATATAAGACGGCCGACGTCGCAAACACGACGCCGGCAAGGCGACCAGTTTTTCTGCCATAAGGCAGAACAAAAGACGGATAGGCAAAATTAACTGCGAATGCTGGATTTATAAGAATACCTACATAGAGAACCACTGGAGGAAACAAAAATAGGTTTCTCTTTATAAACAATTGCAAATTATATAAAAAAAGCAAAAACAACCACTTAGTTATGTAAGGATTTTGATGGAAGAAAAAAAGAGCCCTCAGGAGAGGATGGAGCAAAAGATTAGGGATAAAAAAACCCTTATTAGGAAGCTTCGGGAAACAAATAACTATAGTTCTCAGTTGCAAAAAGAGCTGAATGCGGCTTTTCCTAGAAATGCAGATAGAAAAACAAATCCTGCGAAAATTAAGGAAAAAATTGACAGAATAGAATTTCAGATAGCAACTTCGGCATATACCCCTGCACAAGAGAAAGAGTTGATAAGAAAGGTGGAAGCGCTTAAGAAAGAGATGGAAAAGGCAATGAAAAACTCGAAAGAGTGGGAGAAAGTGAGGGAAATAAGGGATAAATTAAAGGAAAAAAGGAATGAAAGGAATGGAATAAGGAAAGAGTTGGACAAAATTAGCAAGGATTTGGATGAGATATATAAGAGCATTATTGAAAGAGGGACAAAAAGTGTTATGGAAAGGGGGGAAAGAAAGAAAAAGTGGGAGGAAGCAACAGGGAGGGCCAAACGACGCGAGGAAATAAAAAAAAGGAAAGGGGAGGAAAGGATAGAGAGGGAGAAGCAGAAAAAAGAGATGAAACCGTATATGAAAGAAATGAATTCGTTTGTGTCGCTTGAAGATATTGCTGAAGTGAAAAAGAAGAAATAACATACTCTTTTTTAGTTTGGGGGGAGAAAGCATCTTTATGAGTGATAAGAGGAATCCTGAAAAAAAGAGGAGAAAAGGGATACTTATTGATGTGGATTATGTTATCAAGAATAATGAAACAAGAGTCCGCTTGCAGATGAAAGGAAAGAGTGTTTATTACCTATATGACAGATATGAACCTTACTTCTACTTAGATGCTCCAAAAAGCAAAATTCCTGAATTAATGAAAGCAGCAGCAATTCATATGGGGGAGAAAATATGCCCTGTGAGAATTGAGGAAATTGAAAAAGAGGTTGAGGGGGAGAAGAGGAAAATTTTGAAAGTGTATGGAAAACATCCCCCGCACATTCCGCATTTGAGAGAGGCGCTCAAAAAATACCCTGCATACGAATACAACATATTGTTTGGAAGAAGGTATATGATAGACAAGGGGATTGGGCCGCTGATGAAATTAACCTATGAAAGGAAAGGAAGGAGAATTGTTAGAATATTGAAAACAGAGGAGGCAAGCCCGAAATTTAAGATGATGAGCTTTGATATTGAAACATATAATCCAGTGGGAATGCCAAGGGCTGAAAAAGACCCCATAATTATGATTTCTTATGCAACAGGCCCCACACTAATGGATGCGCATGTGCTTACCTACAAAGAGGTGAAAGGGAAGGAGTATGCAATAAATTGCAAAGATGAGAAGGAAATGATAGAAAAGTTTTGCGAGGTTGTGAAAAAGGAGAATCCAGAAATAATTACGGGGTATAATTCAACCAATTTTGATTTGCCTTATTTGCAGGAAAGGGCAAAAAAAACAAAAGCAAAGCTGGCGCTTGGAAGGGATGGCTCCTCATTTACAATAAGAAAGAGGGGGATTAGGGAGGTTGGGAAAATTAGGGGGAGGATATATATTGATTTGTATCCATTGCTAAGGTTTCTTTCATTTATAGGCGCGGTTAAATTAAGCAGGTTTACTTTGGAAATAGCATATTCTGAAATTATGGGCAGGGAAAGCAAGTGGAAAAAGGAAATGGACAGATTGAATATATGGAAAATGTGGGATAATGGGAAATTGGCTGAATTGGCTGAATATTCAAGGATTGATGCGCAGGCAACATGGGAATTGGCAAAAAAAGTATTGCCGCTTGAATTGGAAATGTCAAAATTAACACATGTGCCTCCCAGTGATGTGATAGGCTCCACTTCCTCACAATTGGTAGAATCCCTTCTTATTTACGAGGCATATCAAAAAGGAATGGTTGTGCCAAACAGGGCAGGTGAGGATGAGGTAAAGAAAAGGATGGAAAATCCGATCAAAGGGGCTTTTGTAAAAACCCCGTCGCCCGGAATTTATGAAAATATTATGGTTTTTGACTTCCGTGGATTGTACCCTTCAATTATAATTTCGCATAACATAGACCCTTTCACGCTTGTAAAGGAGGGGAAGCATTGCAAGGAATTCTATACTTCCCCTACTGGGGCAAAATTTGCAAAGCATCCAAAAGGAATTGTGCCTTATGTATTGGAAAAAGTGATTACAACAAGGGCTGAGCTAAAAGACAGGCTAAAGAAATTGAAAAGGGATAGTGAGGGATATAACGCAGTATTTGCAAGGCAGCAGTCATTGAAAATATTGGCAAATTCATATTATGGATATTTGGTATATGCAAGAAGCAGGTATTACTCGCGTGAGTGCGGGGAATCTGTTACTGCATGGGGAAGGCATTTTATTATGAAAACAGGGGAAGAGGCGCAAAAAGAGGGGTTTGAACTGTTATACCAGGATACTGATAGTGCATTTTTACTTCTTGGAAATAAAACAAAAAACGACGCGATAAATTGGATGAAAAAAATAAATGATAATTTGCCGGGGACTATGGAATTGGAATTGGAAGCATATTATCCGAGAGGGGTATTTGTATCAAAGAAAGTGACGGGGAAGGAAGGAGTGACGGGTGCGAAAAAGAAATATGCAATGATTGACGAGAAAGGCAGGATTAAAATTAGGGGGTTTGAGCTGGTAAGAAGGGATTGGAGCGCGGTTGCAAAAGAAACGCAGAAAAAAGTGCTGGAAGCGATATTAAAAGATGGGTCTAAGGAAAAGGCGGTTAAAATTGTGAGAAAAGTGGTGGATGAAATAAAAAGCGGAAAAATGCCGCTTGAAAAAATGGTTATTGAAACGCAATTAACCAAGGAAATAAGCAAATATGAAGTAAAATCCCCGGAATTGGTTGCCGCAATTAAGGCAAATAAGAGGGGGAAAGGGGAAAAAATAGGGCAGGGAAGCATTGTAAGGTATATTATTACAAAAACCAGCAGGCCGGTTGCAGAATTGGAAAAAATTACGAGCAAGAAGGAGAGAAAAGGAAAAGCTTCCAAAACTTCTGTTTCTGACAAAGCTGAAGTTGCGGATTTTGCAAAAGATTATGATGCTGATTATTATATCGGGCACCAAATTATACCTACAGTGTTGAAAATATTGAAAGAGCTGGGAGTAACAGAAGATGATTTGAAATTGAAAGGGAAGCAGAAAGGGCTGGGTGCATTTTTCTAATTTTTAATTATAGAAAAGAGGAAAGAAATATTACAATATTTCCAAATAATATTGAAACAATTAATCCGATTAATATGTGGGGTATGAAGGGAGGCAAATGTTTGTATACTGCAATTTTTTCTTTCATTTTCTTTATTCTTTTTAGCATGGGTGCGTCTACGAGGCGGGCAAGCATATATTTTTTCACTAATTTTTTGTTTATTTTGTCAATTGCCAATATATCCTCTTGCTCCACTTCTTTTGCTTTTACCAATTTTGCCATTGAATCGTTTATTGCATTTTTGAATAATGTAAAGTAAAGGGAGAGGAGGACCATTATGCTTAGGAAGAGGAAGTAGGAGGAGGGGATGAACATCGATTGGGACGAGATATAGGAAAATATTCCGAATGCTAGTACAATTAGAAATGCGCCGAATAAAGATTTCTTTTCAATTTTGCCGGGGGTGGTGAGGGAATTTATTGCAATAGGAATGGAGCGGAGAAGCATGTATAGCATAAATGAGATGCCTGAGGCGAGTATTATGTCGAGTATGAATGGGAGGGTAAGCAAAAATGCTGGATACAGGAATGGGGAAATGGTTGGCTGGATTGGGAGGAGAAGGGCTATTGATGCCATTATGTAAACATCAGCCCCTCCAAGCTGGCCAAATTTGTAAAGCAGATAAAATGCAGCAAAAACTACAATGCCTGTGCCTATTCCGTAAATAGTGGCTGTTTCATTATATGCTATTAAATTAAGCAGAAATGCGGCGGCTAAAAATGCATAAAGAAATAATTCCGGCACATTTTTCTTGTTAAATAAGTCAAAATAGGTGCCGATGGCAGTGCCTGCAATGGCAAGGGATATTCTAAGTATTTCGAAGGGAAGAGATACTGAAGTGGATAGAAGCATGTCCAATTTGTTTCACCAAAAATAGAGAATAAAGCAGAATTTAAAAGCTGAACTATCTGCGCAGGGTGGAAATAAAATCAGAATCTATTCCTATTACATCAAGCTGGGTGCATCTGCATTTTTTTCCAAGAAGGGAGGAAATGCTTGGAACGGTTCGCCCATCATCCCCGTGGATTAATTCTTTTATATAAGTGCCTGCCTCTGCCCAAATGTCAATTTTTAATTTGCCTTCATTGCAATCAACCAATTTCATATCATATACCCGCCTATACCGCACAATATCCGCCCTTCTCCTTACTACGCGTATGGGGGTTTTTTGCTTTAGGGTGAGGGGGATTATTTTTTCCAATTTCATAAAATCATTTTTTTCCAATTTTCCCTCGCATTCGATAATCGCCCCGTAATGCTTGTCAAAATGAGAATTGCATATTGCTTCAATCCAGAAGCGGGGGCAAAATTGCAAATTTTTTGCTTCAACCGGGTAATTTTGAGAAAGTTTTTTCCCCAATAAATTTAAATTTGCATTTCTTTTCTTTGGATTGACTATTTCCAATACAAAAGGGCGGCCGGTGCCAAGAGTGGTTACGTCTATATCCTCCCTTCCACTTGCATGCAAACAAGCATCTGCCGCACCAAAGGGAGGGGCAAATGTGCTGCGGAAAGCGGTTTCTATTGAAGGGTAGTTGAATTTTTTAAAATTGCATTTTTTGCACCCTCTTCCCTTGCATGCAGAGCATGCCCAATCGTGCTGGCAATATTCCCTTGATTTTTTTATGTAATAGCCGGATATGTAAATATTTGAGGGAATGGATTTTGCATCATTGTTTTTGAAATCTAGCCGGAAAGTTATGTTGGCATCTGTTGGGGCATGCATTTTTTTTGTTTTTTTGGAAATGTAATTGATTGCTTTTCTGTTTACCAAATTTTTCAATGCCATGCATTTTTTTATTGGAATAGAATCCCATACAAAATCTTCCAAAGCAAGTAATTTTCTGTCAAATGCTGTTTGCACCGAAAATGTTGAAAATTCAATTTGGGAGGATTTTGAAATTGCTTCGTCGCACAATGAAAATGTTTTTGATGCTTCCTGCTCGAGCAGTTTTTTTGCATTATCCATATTCTTATTTGGGGAAATTGGTTTTAATATTCAACTGTATAAAACAAAAATATGGAAAACAAGTTTATTGCAATTGAAGGAATAGATGGTGCGGGAAAGGCTACGCAAGTAAGGGAAATTAAGAAATATTTGGAAGGGAAGGGGAAGAAAGTTTTTGTTCATAAATATCCGACTGAAAATGCTGGGAAAATAAAGGATTATCTTGAAGGAAAGGAAGAATTTGGTGAGGAGGAATTGTTTGAATTATATTTGAAAGATATTGCGGATGAGCAGGGAGAATTAAAGGGGAATTTGGAAAATGGATGGGTGATTGCAGACAGGTATTGCATATCAACTGCGGCATATCAGGGAGTGGGCGGGAAATTGGGGGAAAGAGTGCTGGAAATTGAGGGAAGGAATTTGATAAAGCCGGATTTGGTTATATGGCTGGATTTGAGTGCGGAGGAAGGGATGGAAAGAAAGAGGGGGCAGAAAAAGCTGGATAAGCATGAGGGAAATTTAAGATTTTTAAGAAATGTGAGGGAGAATTTTAGGAAATTATATGGAATGAAATTTATGTGCGAAAAATGGGAAAAGATTGATGCTGCAAAAGATCCGGGGGAAGTGACCAGAGATATAGAAAAGATAGTTGGAGTTTAGGCGCCCCGCTCTTTTTATAAACAAGAATAAGCAATATTTATTCTCAAGCTCCGATAGTCTAGCCCGGTCAAGGACGTTGGCCTTTCAGGGCATTTCTACCGAAGAAAGCCAATAACCCGGGTTCAAATCCCGGTCGGAGCGAAATTTATTTTAGGTATTTTTTATGGATTTGGGAAAAGGCTTGCGCGATGCTTTCAGGAAGCTTACAGGAAAAGGGCTAGTGGACGAAAAAGCTGTAAAAGAATTTTTAAGGCAAATACAGAGGGTGCTGATTGCAAATGATGTGCCTGTGAAATTGGTATTTCAATTGACTAAAAATATTGAGAAAAAAGTGCTGGATAAGGAAATTCCAAAAGGGTTGTCATTAAGGGAGCAGGTTGTAAGGGTTGTTTATGAAGAATTGGTTTCCCTTATGGGGGAGAGATATGAACCTTCTTTGAAGCCGAGGAAAATTCTTCTTTTGGGTTTGTATGGAAGCGGAAAAACAACCACATGCGGAAAACTAGCGCATTTTTACAAATCAAGGGGGCTGTCTGTTGCATTGATGGCATGCGATACTGATAGGCCGGCGGCATATGAGCAATTGGAGCAATTGTCTGAAAAAACAGGAAGCGTGTTTTATGGCATTAATGGGGAGAAAGATGCTGGGAAAATAGTGGGGGAATGCCTGCCAAAAGTGAAAGAGGAAATAATTATTGCAGATTCTGCGGGAAGAAATGCTTTTGACGGGAAATTGATTGAGCAGTTGAAAAAAATTGAAAAAGAATTTTCTCCTGACGAGAAAATATTGGTGATGGGGGCAGATATCGGGCAGGTGGCAGGAAAGCAGGCAAAGCAATTTCATATGGCAATTGGATTGACGGGGGTTATTATTGCAAGATTGGACGGCTCTGGAAAAGGGGGAGGGGCGCTTGCTGCATGCCATGAAGTGGGTGTGCCTATACTTTATATCGGCACCGGGGAGAAAATGGAGGATTTCCGCTCTTTTGATTCGAAGAAATTTGTGGGCAGGTTGGTTGGTTTTGGGGATTTTGAAACGCTTATTGAAAAAATAAAAAAAGTTGCTGAAGAGGAAAAGCTGGGCGAGGAAGATGTGCAGGAATTGACTTTGGAAACATTTTACAAGCAAATGAAAGCGGCAAAAAAAATGGGGCCGCTGCAGTCTGTATTGGGCATGATGGGTGTGAATGATTTGCCCCAGGAAGCATTGAACACTAGCGAGAAAAAATTGAAAATTTATGAAGCGATTATTTCATCCATGACTAAAAATGAGAGGAAAGATTCAAAAGTGGTGAGAAAAAGCAAGGAAAGGGTGGAAAGGATTGCAAAAGGGGCGGGCGCAAAGCCGGAAGATGTGAGGGAATTGCTCGGGCAGTTTGAAAAAATTTCAAATTTGATGGGAGGAGTGAAGAAAAACAGGGGGTTTAGGAAGAAGATGGAAAAATTTATGAAAGGGAAAAATATAGATATGGGCAAATTGCAGGGAATGATGGGGAGTTAGTCATTTTGTTTTCTTACAGTAGGAAAAAGTATTACTTCTTTTATTGAAACATTGTTTGTAAATATCATTGCCAATCTGTCTATTCCGATGCCTATTCCCGCGGTGGGGGGCATGCCATATTCCATTGCCTCAAGAAAATCGTCATCAATTGGATTTGAGTCTTCATCCCCTTCTGCAAGAAGGCGGGCCTGCTCCTGCAGTTTTCTCCTTTGCTCACGGGGGTCGGTTAATTCTGAATAGCAATTGGCCAATTCATAGCCTGCAATAAACAATTCAAACCTTTCTGCTAATTGCGGATTGGAGCGCTTTCGTTTTGTGAGGGGGCAGATGTAATACGGATAGTCTATTACAAATGTCGGATTGAATAAATCTGGAAGAAGGAAATGGTCGAATAATGCGTCAACGCATTTTGCCATTGTTTTTTTGGAAGGGGTGACGCCCAATCCGAGGCATTCAGAATAAGCCTGGGTTTCGTTTTCCCATTTTAATATGTCAATTTTCGCCTTTTTCTTTAATTCTTCATGCAGGCTGATAATTTGGAATTTGGAAAAATCTATTGTTTTTCCCTGGAATTCAAATTTTGCATTTAGTTGCAGTTTTTTGAGTATGAAGAAGAGCATTTCTTTTGTAAAATCCATATAATCATTATAATCTTTGTAAGCTTCATAAAATTCAAGAAGGGTGAATTCCGGGTTGTGGGTGGAATCAATATCCTCATTCCTGAAATCTTTTGAAAATTCATACACTTTGTCAATCCCCCCTATAATGAGGCGCTTGAGGTATAATTCATTTGAAATGCGCAGGAAAAGGTCTTCATCAAGCGCATTGTGCTTTGTTGTAAAAGGCTTTGCCGCCGCCCCGCCATAAACTTTTTGCAATATGGGAGTGTCCACTTCCAAATATCCGTGGGAGTTGAGGAATTCGCGTATTGCATCAATTAATTTTGCACGCGTGATGAAGAATTCTTTTACTTTTGAATTTGCTATCAAGTCAAGGTAGCGCTTGCGGTAGCGCAATTCGGTATCTGAAAGCCCCTTGAATTTGTCTGGGAGAAAGCGCAAAGATTTTGAAAGGAGGGTGAAATTTTTTGCATTTATTGATATTTCGCCTTTTTTTGTTTTGCAAACAGTGCCGTCAACCCCTATAATATCCCCCAAGTCAAGGGAGCGGAAATTAGATGTTTTTTCTGCGCCCAGCTCGTCGGCGCGGGCCATAATTTGTATTTTTCCTTTATTGTCTTTTATTTGGCAGAATGCCAATTTTCCAAAATCCCTTTTTTGTATTATTCTCCCCGCAACTTTTTGCACACTATCCTCGTATTTTGAATAATTGGAAATTATTTCTTTGGAATAGAGGGTGAATTTGTAGGAATAGGGGTAAGGGTTGATGTTTTTTTTCTCAATATCTTCCAATTTTTTCAGTCTGTCAGAATCCATTGAAATAACCTATGGAATAAGAGGTGTGAGAAAATATATAAAGAAAAAGAATGGAAATGCTCAAACCCTTGCTTTTCTTGCGGCAAGTGCAAGCTCTTTTGATGCAAGCTCATCGACAACGTCGCGGGCTATTACACGCCTGCCCCCGATTTTCTCGTGAGGAATTCTGTTCCTGTCAAGGCGCCTTTCAAACGCGTTTCTGCGTATCTTAAGCCCTTTGCCCTGCAAATATGAAATCGCCTGCGAAACGTCGTAATAATTCTTTGCAACATGGACAAGGGAATCCACAATTTCGCGGGGAATCCATCTTTGGGTGTTTATTTTAATTGAAGGAATTGCATTTTTTTCAACCCTTCCGATAAACGCACGGAGGTTGAGGCTTTCTTCATGGGCTTTTAATTTTTCATATGCCTCTTTTACCGAATAGAATTGCCCGTGAAGTGAAATCCAGTCAGATATGATATGTTTTGGAATAAGGCGCTTTTTCCCTATTTTTTCAGAGCGTATGGAACGCCTTTCAACCCTTCCGCCAAAAGCGCGTGCAGAAATGGAAAGGCCGGCGCGCTTTACCTCTTCATAAGCTTCGTCGACGGTAAGAAGACCGAGGGAGCGGAGCTTTGCCTTGTCAAGCTTGTCCTGCTCATAAAGCATTTGGGCAGATTTTACAACTTCTGCAACTGCAGAGCTGAGAGAAGATTCTGCCTTTTTTCTGCGGCTTCTAAGCTCGCCCACCTTGAAAGATTTTACTTTCTGAACCACCAGGTCTTTGTTATTTCTTTCGATTACAATTCGCTTACCACGAGGCATATATTCACCAACTGCATGTTGAGCATAACACTCAATAATTACAAACCACAATTTACCATTAACTAGTATACATCAAATCATTTATAATGGTTTAGTTTCATCCAAACCGAACAACCACCCCACACACAAACATCATAATTTGTAGTAAGTAAAACAACTATAGTACATTTAAAAAATTCACTGCTCCTCCCCAAGCTTATAGAAAGAAGGAAAGGGGGAAAAAATTGAATATAATTCAAATTCTTATTATGGGCATAAGGATATACACGTCAAAGTTTGGGCTGTATATTCTTGCAGGGCTTTTGCTTGCGCTTAGTATAATTGTCAGCATGGGCTTTGGAATAGTGTTTATAATTATAGACGGATTGATTGCGCTTTTTATGGGGCCGGGGGGAGCATGGCTTTACAACCCAATATCTGCTGCAGCTGTTTTGCTGAGCACGCTTTGCGCAATTTTAACAACAAGCTATTTGTTTTTTCCTTCAATCGGGGCGTTTATGCATACGTGCGCAAAAATTGGCAGCGGAAGAAAAGATGTAAGCTTGATGACGCATTTTGATTATATGAAGGAAAATATGAATGATTTTTGGTTTATTGGAATTATCCAGCAGGCTATTGCAGGGGTGCCGGCGCTGGTTGTTTTAATTGTTGCAATTTTGCTCGGGGGGATAAGCCATCTTATTGTATGGGCGGGCGTTGCAGTGTCTGCGCTTGTATGGATGGTTTGCCAATTTCCATTCTGGCTTGCGTTTCCTGCAAAAATTGTGAAAAAAAGAGGGGCGCTCGGCTCGCTGAGAAATTCTTTGAAAGCAAACCTGAAAGCGCCTGTTGGTTCGATTGCAATGCTTCTTATAATTTATATCCTGATAATTTTGCCGGCAATATCATTGGTGCTTTATCCGATTTACTTTTTTTTGATGCTCGCCCCTTTTGCATCAATTGTTTTGCTTGCATTTTATGAAGCAAGCGAGGGAAT